>JAQUJC010000033.1 GCA_028681135.1 Kiritimatiellia bacterium
GGGGTCGGGAAGTGGAGCGCCGCAGGCGGGCCGCAAAGCCGTGGGCGGTTCGGAAGGGGGGGCGGGCGATTCGATCCTCGGGCCTCTCGGCGGCTCTGCCGCACGCTCGGCCTGCCCGAATCCCGAAAATCCCCCCCAAAATGGATCGTTTTCGTTCGTCGCCGATCCCGAGGCCCCGTTCCTCCCGATCCTGCCGCAGGATTTGAGCGCCGTAGCCCCCGCCGCAAAAATCTTTCGCTCGCAGGGGTCGAAATCCGATCCCGTCTTGCACATCCAGTACCCGCCCGCTTGGGCCGATGTCGCGCAAAATGGCGGAATAAGAAAATGGCGGAGAGAGAGGGATTCGAACCCCCGTCCCGCTTGCGCGGGATCCGGTTTTCAAGACCGGCGCGTTCGGCCACTCCGCCATCTCTCCACGGTCAGGGAAGGTACGGTAGCGCAGGTGGGGGGCGGTTGCCAAGTCGAACCGACCTCGCGCGCGGTGGCGGTAAAAGTTTGCGCGGCGGGGGCGCGGCGGGTAGAGTCGCGGCTGGTTTTATTTGGGAAGGAACGATGACCATGAAGATGCGGACACACACATGCGGTGAATTGCGCCCGGCGGATACGGGTGCCAAGGTGGAATTGTGCGGCTGGGTAGACAGCGTGCGCGATCACGGGGGATTGATCTTTATTGATCTGCGTGATCGCTACGGGCTGACGCAGTGCGTATTTGATCCGCAGGATTCGCAGGCGGCGTGGGATGCGGCCCAGGCGTGCCGCGGGGAATATGTGGTGCGGATTTCGGGAGAAGTGCGGGGGCGTCCGCCGGAAATGCTCAACGAGCGCATTGCGACTGGGGGCATTGAGGTGCGCTCCAGCGGTATTGTGGTGTTGAACAAGGCGCACACACCGCCGTTCCCGCTGGACGACCGCGAGGCGGCGCATGTGAGCGAGGACTTGCGGCTGGAATATCGCTATCTGGATTTGCGTCGGCCCGGGATGCAGCAGGCGCTGATGCTGCGCCACCGTATTTTGCAGGCGGCTCGCAATTATTTTGATGAGCAGGAGTTTGTGGATATCGAAACGCCGATCCTGACGAAGAGCACGCCGGAGGGGGCGCGGGATTACCTGGTGCCGAGCCGGGTGAGTCCGGGCATGTTTTTTGCGCTGCCCCAGGCCCCACAGCAGTATAAGCAGCTCCTGATGATGGCGGGCATGGACCGCTATGTGCAGATTGCGCGCTGCTTCCGCGACGAGGACCTGCGCGCCGACCGCCAGCCGGAATTTACGCAGATCGATCTGGAAATGTCGTTCGTGACAGCCGATGACATCATGGCGATCGTGGACGGACTGCTGGCCCGGGTGATGGTGGCGGCGGGGCACCCCGCGCCGGAGCTGCCGTTGCCGCGGATGACGTATCGCGAGGCGATGGATCGCTTCGGTAGCGACAAACCGGACTTGCGTTTTGGGATGGAGATCGTGGACCTGGCAGCGGTTTTTGCGGGCACGCATTTCAAGGTGTTCGCCCGGGCACTGGAAGGGGGCGGGGTGGTCAAGGCCATCAATGCCAAGGGGCTGTTCCAGGCGCCGATCAAGATGGTCGAGGAGGACTGGACGGGGCTGGCGAAGGACGGCGGGCTGGGGGGCTTGGCTTACATCCGGGTGCAGGAGGACGGGACCTGGAAGTCGCCAATCGTCAAGTTTTTCAGCGATGACGAAAAGTTAAAATTGCAGGCGGCGCTGGGGATCGAGCCGGGCGACTTGGTGTTGTTTGGTGCGGACAAGGCGGAGAAAGTGTTGCCGGTGCTGGGACGCATTCGCCTGTTGGCGGGTGCGCAGGCCCAGGCGATTCCGGCGGACGCGTTCCGCTTTACGTGGGTGACGGATTTCCCGTTGTTCGAGCGCAGCGACGAGGGCCGGCTGGTGAGCGTACACCATCCGTTCACGGCACCGCGGCCCGAGGACATCCCACTGCTGGACACAGATGCGGAGCAGGTGCGAGCGCAGGCCTATGACATTGTGCTTAATGGCACAGAGTTGGGCGGCGGCAGTATCCGAATCCACGATCCGGCCTTCCAGGCGCGGATGTTCCAGGTGCTGGGGCTGCCGGAATCGGAAATTCAGAGCCGCTTTAGCCATCTGCTGCGTGCGCTGGAATTTGGCGCGCCGCCGCATGGCGGTCTCGCCATTGGCGCGGATCGCCTAGTGATGCTGCTGGCGAATGGCCATAGCATTCGCGATGTGATTGCGTTCCCGAAGACTCAAAAGGCGATGGATGTCATGATGAATGCGCCCTCGAGCGTGGATGACAAGCAACTGCGCGATATCCATATCCGCCTGGCGGCGGCGCCGAAGCCGGAGGGGTGAGGGGGGGGGGTAGCTCTGTTCTGATTCTAAACAGCTCGGCTCACCCGGAGGGTTCGCCCTACCATCGGAGCGTGATTTTGGTTTTGGGTAGGGATATCCCGGCACCCCCTGTGGTCGGTGGTTGGTGGTTGGGGGTCGGCCCGAATCCGTTTTAAACCACAGAGGGCCACAGAGATTTACAGAGGGAGGCCCAATGGCTTGCCCTTCCGGGACCCGTTCACGTATTTCGTGATTTTCGTCGTTTGATTTTCTCGGCTGTTTTTGCCGTTCCTGAGTTCTTGAGTTCAAATTCATCCTGACTTGGACATTGGTTATTGAGCGCCCGGCTTGCCAGCGACCCGGGCAACCCACTATAAAGGGGGGTGCGCTATGAGCCATTCCTGCGAACTAGAGTTACGGTCGGTCCGGTTCAGTTTTGAACCGGGCGGGTGGGCGTTGCAGATTCCGGAGCTGGTGCTGGGGGGCGAGGGGCTGTGCGGGATCGTGGGCCCCAACGGGTCGGGCAAGAGCACCCTGCTGGGGCTGGCGGCCGGGTTGTTGACCCCGCTGGAGGGGGGGGTGCGGCTGAACGGTTTATCGCTGGCGCGGCAAAGCCGGAAACACATTGCCCGCCACCTGGGCTATTTACCGCAGGAATGCCCGGCGCTGTTTGACTATACGGTGGGGCAAGTGGCGGCAATGGGGCGCCATGCGTATGGGGGGGCGCTGGAACCGACCGCCCCCGACGATATTGCAGCGGTGGCGCGAGCCCTGGCTGCGGTACAAATGGAGGCGTTTCGCGTCCGGCGCTTGTCGCAGTTGTCCGGCGGGGAACGCCGTCGGGCCTGGCTGGCATCGGCCTTGGCGCAAGAGCCGGCGCTGTTGCTGCTGGACGAGCCGACGCAGGCGCTGGATGTGCACCATGCCGCCGCGGTCATGGAGGTGCTGGCGCGTAAAGCCGCCGAGGGTCTGCGCGTCGTTGTGGTTTTGCACGACTTGAACCTCGCGGCCTTGTATTGCGAACGCTTGATCCTGCTCCAGGATGGACAGGTGACCGCCGATGGCCTGCCCCATGACATCTTGTCCGAAAATCGCCTCGTATCCGCCTATGGCCAGCATCTGGAGGTCATTGCGCATCCGAAAACCCATCAACCCGTCATTTTGGCTAAAAAATGATCAAAAATCGGAAAATATGGCTATTGTTGGGTATTTTTGGGGCTTGTTTGGTCATTTTGCCCTGGATTGGGGCCGAAAAGCTCGATTTAAGGGCTGTTTTGGGGTTTTTGGGGGGTGAATCGAGTCCCGACAGCCAGATATTTTTCCAGATGCGGTTGCCGCGGGTATGGCTGGGGCTGTTGGCCGGCGGGAGTTTGGCGATGGCCGGTGCGGCGTTACAGGTGATGTTTCGCAATCCGTTGGCGGAGCCGTGGACGTTGGGGATGGCCGGGGGGGCGAGTGTCGGGGCATTCGTGGCGCGGGTGTGTCCGGCGTTGTGGTTGTCGCTGGGCCCATTAAATACGTCGCAGGCGCTGGCTCTGCTGGGCGCGGCGGGGGCTTTGGCGCTGGTGTTGGCGGTGGCGCGGCGCCAGGGCGGGACCGGGGGGGCGACGATCCTGCTGGCGGGCGTGACGGTGGGCGTCATGTGCGGTGGGGCCATCATGGTGGCGGCGGGGGTGGTCTCGCCGGACAAGCTGGCGGGGTTTCATCGCTGGCTGCTGGGCGGACTGGATGCGGCCGACTGGGGGGCGGTGGGGACGCTGGCGGTGATCTCGGTTCCGGGGGGGGTGATGTTGGCGGCGCTGACGCGGGAGTATAATCCGTTGGGGCTGGGCGAAGCGATGGCGGCGGGGCAGGGCGTAAATGTGGCGCATGTGCGCCGCTGGACGGCCATCGGTGCCGGGCTGGCCTGCGCGGGCGTGGCAGCAGTGGCGGGGCCGATTGGGTTCGTGGGGCTGCTGGCGCCGCACGCCGTACGCCGCTGGGCCGGGCCGGATATGCGCATTGTCATGCCGGGTTCCTTTCTGGTCGGGGGGGCCTTGCTGGCACTCTGCGATGCGGCCGGGCGCTGGGCGGCGGCACCGCTGGAAATTCCGGTCGGGGCCTTGACGGCGTTGCTGGGCGGGCCGCTTTTTTTGTGGTTGCTGATGCGCAAGCGCTAGCCTACAGCGTTAACGGGAACAATTTTGACACGATTTACAGGGGGGGCAGGATTGTGGAATTGCCCAACGCCCCCCCCACGACGTACCATCAGCCATGAACCAACGACCAACGACTCGTCAGTATGGGGGAGGGATCAGGATGGTTTGGCCGGGTTCTAAAGCGTCGAAGGAGTTGAGATGATTGATGGCGAGCAAGTCGTTGAGGCGGACGACAAAGAGCTTGGCAATGGCTTCGGTGGTATCGCCGTCTTGGACGCAGTAGTGCAGGAGATCGTCGTCGGGGGACCATTCATCGGGTACGGCTTCAGGTGGTGGCGCGGGCGTCGTTTCGGGGAGAGAGGCGCGGGGCGTGGGCAGGGGACACCAGATCACCACCGCCGAGATGATGACGAAGGCCAGCAGGGCGATTTTCCATTTCCAGTCGCGGGGTTTACCCATGCGTTGCATTATAAGCAGGGAAGCGGCGCGGGGAACAGCCATTTTACGCGTGGAGGTACCAGTCCTTGATTTGTAGCATTTTGGCTTATGAGCAAAAGCGTGAAATTTCACAGCGCTGAGTTCTCCGGAGCTGTGGAGGCGTCGGGAGGGGCTTCAAAACCGGGTTGAAGGGCTCCGGAGGCAAAAAATGCTGATTTCGGGGCTTTTTTAACGAATTTTGGCCGTTTTGGGGAGGTCTAACCTGTTTTCTGTGTCGCCTGACACAAATCACAGCCATGCAGGATTTGGCAGTCTGGTCGCTTCGCTCCCGCATTCGATTCGCCTACGGCGAAACGCTATAGATTTCGCGTTCGTCCTTCGCCTCTGGCTTGAACTCGGCACTCAACTATTTTGACACATTTTGACCATTATGGGGCGTTTTTCCTCTGTTTTTGGCGTTTTTCAAGGGAAATTGACCCACTTTTTCGTATTTTTTGGATTTTTTGGGCTCTTCGCTGAATTTCGTGGAGAAGGATACGTTTAAATAGCATCCATCGATTGGATATGGCTGGGTGGAGCCGGGACGACCTCGTCCCGCATCAATCAAGTCAACCGGCCCGACGGGGTCGTCGGGGCTCCATCAAGAATCAATCATATCAAGCGGCATTCCATTTATTCGTCAGACGAAACAAAACGCGAAATGTGAATCAACGCATGATCAATTCAAAGCTTCTTTGCGATCCCTGCGTTCTTTGCGAGAGGTATTCATCACTCTTCAAATGCCCTGTTTCCATGAAAATCGACGAAGAACCATTTTTGGGCGTTTCAGGCCGGATTTGGCCCAAAATCCGCGCCCAGCGGGCGCGGCTGAAACAGAACCTCTTGTGGGGGAGCCCGTTGGGTGCGGTGGCGGTTATTCGGTACGGGCTTTGGCGGAGATGCCATCGCGGATTTGGTCGCCGGGGTGGACTATGACGGAGTCGCCTTCGGTGAGGCCATCGAGGACTTCGACTTCGAGCCCGTTGTTGTGGCCGATCTGCAGTTTGCGCAGGCGGGCCTTGCCCTTTTCTAGGACAAAGACGGCCCAGGCGCCGCCGGAGCGGAACAGCGCGCCGGCGGGCACTTTGAGGACGCTGTCCGATTCCCAGGTGACGATGCGGGCTTCGACGCGGTAGGCATCGCCCAGGGGCCGCGAGGGGGCAGGGGGGGTATCGAAGTCCACGAGAATCCACACCCGCTGCTCTTCCACGCCCAGGGCGGAGACTTTTGTGAACCCAGCGGGTTCGACCAGGCGCACGCGGCCCATGAGCGGCTGGGGGCCGCCCCAGCGCTCGAGATAGACCTTGGCACCGGGCTCAATCTGCATGGCATCGGCGGAGAGGACATCAACCTCGACTTCCAGATCGGCGGGATCGCCCAGCTCGATCAGGGGCGTGCCGGACTGGACCACGACACTGCTTTCCTGCAGGACCCGCAGCACGCGACCGGAGACGGGGGCGCGGATCACCCACTGGGATTCGTCGCTGTCGTCAGCCGTTCCAGGCCGAGACCGCAGCAAAGCGGCCTGAGCCTGTTCCAGCTCGAAGGCGGCGATTTTTTCGGCGAATCGGGCGGCTTTGAGTTCTTCGGCGGCGGAGCGTTCGGTGGCGACGGCGCGGTCCATTTCCTGCTGGGAAATCACGTTGTCGTTGAGCAGCTCGTTGGCGCGGTCGAGTTCCTTGCGGGCCAGCTCGTGCCGGGCGCGGGCGGCTTCCAGATTTGGAACGGTCTGCTCCTGGATGGCGGCGGCGGCTTTGACGCGGGCCTCGGCTTCGGCTTCGGTCCGTGGGTCCAGCAGGACCGGATCGACGGCGTCAATTGTGGCGAGTACGGTGGTGCCGGCCTCGACGGCATCGCCGGCCTTCAGCGCCACGCGCTGCAGGCGGCCCGCCAGCGGCGCGGCCACGACGTAGCGCTCGCGGATGCGCGTTTTGCCTTCTTCATCCACCGTGACCTGCAGGGGGCCGCGCGTCGCAGCGGCGCCATCGACGAGCACCGTCGTGGGGCGCAGGACAATTCCCAGCAGCACGAGCGCGCCCACCCCCACCCACATCCAGAACCATTTTGATTTTTTTGTTTTCATAGCTTCATCCTATTTCCATTTGCATGGGATCATTGCGCGGCTTTCAGCACGGAGACGAGATCGAGATGGTCGAGCTTGCGGCGTACGATCAGGCTGGAGACGAGCGTCGCGACCATCACCACGCCGGCTGAAAAGACATAACTGGAGCGGCTGATGACCACCGGAATGCGGTAGAGTTCCGTATTCATGGCCTGGGCCATCAGTTGCATGAGCCCGTAGCCCATCGCGAGGCCCAGGGGAATGGCCAGCAGCGTGATGACCACGATCTCCCCCAGCAGGATCATGGAGATTTCGGCGCGGGTGAAGCCGATGATGCGCAGGGTGGCCAACTCGCGGCTGCGCTCGGCCAGGGAGATACGCGCGCTGTTGTAAACAACGCCAAAGGCGATGATGCAGGAGAAGAAGATCATGAACAGGCGCATCTGGAGCATGCTGCTTTGCATGGTCTTCCGGAAGCTGGCAATGGCCGCCTCCTTGACGGAGACGCCCGCGACGCGCGGCGTGGCCTTGAGGGAGGCGAACAGGGCATCCTGCTGATCGGGGTCCACGGCCAGGAAGGCCCCGGACAGGCTGTTCCCCTCGCGGGAGAGCCGATTGAGGGCGGAAAGCTGCATGTAGGCGGTGACCCCGGCGAACTCCGTGACGATGCCCGCCACCGGCATCTGCCGGACGGGCCGCGCCCCTTCGAGCACTTCGACCGTCACGCGGTCGCCGGCACCGACATCCAGCAGCTCGGCGAGTTTGTCGGAGAGCAGCAGGCCTTCCGGGGGCAGCACCACTTGTTCCTCTTTCACGTTCAGCAGGTGGTACAGGTCGCCCCCGCCCTCCAGGCCCATGATCCCGACCCGGCGCGACCGGTGCCCGGCCCGCAGGCGGACGGACAAGGAGCGATAGGGCTCCGCGTGCATCACGCCGGGCAGATGACGGATGTTCTGCAAGGCCCGCCCGGAACTGGCCTCGACCAGCGCCACGGTCATGTCCGCGCGCAGGGATTTCTCGAACTGGAATTCCATCATGTAGTTGACGGAATCCTGGCCGAAGTTGCCGACCATCAGGATGGCCGCCGCCAGCGCGATACCGGAGATCGAGAGGGCGGCCGCCCACGGTTTGCGTTCGAGGTTGCGCATCGTCATCCGCGCCGACGAAGAAAACCAGCGCTGCAGGCCGATACGCTCGATAAGCGTTGCCCGGAATGCCGCGGGAGGCTCGGGGCGCATGGCCTCGGCCGCCGGCAGACGCACGGCCCGCTGCACGGCATTGAGCACGCCGAGCGAGGCGGCGGCGACACTGAGCAGGAACCCGGTCAGCATGACGGTGAAGTCGGGATAATAGCCGGTGGGAAAGCGATAAAAGGAGGCATATAGATTCGTCATGCCGCGTCCCATCCACAGGCCGAACGCGCCGCCGGTGACGGCTCCCCCCACCGCAATGAACAGCGCCAGTTTCATGAAGTGGAACCCGACCTCCCAGCGGTCGTAACCAAACGCTTTGAGCACGGCAATCTGCTGGCGCTGGGCGGTGATGACCCGCGCCAGCACGATGTTCAGCAAAAAGGCCGCCACCCCGAGAAAAATCATCGGCGAAATCCGGGCCATGGTCTCGACCCCGGTGATTTCGTCCGATAGATAGGTATTCGAGACCTGCTCCTTGCGTCCATAGGCCCCCGCGCCGCCGTAGGGGGCCAGCAGGCGATCCAGCCGCCGGATGACTTCCGCCACCGAGGCGCCGGGCATCAGCGTGAGGTTTAAGTCGTTGAACGCCCCCTCCAGATCGAAGACGGAAGCCAGTTCGCGCTCGCCCATCCAGAACACGCCGTAATGCTCGTCATCGGGAAACATATCCCCGGGTGCCACGACCATGATACATTCCGGCGACATCGCAATGCCCACAATCCGAAGGTCCTGGCGGCGGCCGTTGATGACCGCCCCCACCGTGTCGCCCGGCTGGAGGCCGTTGGCCGTCGCGAAGCCCTCGTTGACCAGCACCTCGCCCGGGCGGTTCGGTTCGATGTCGCGCCCGCGGCGCAGGTGAATGTCGTTGAGGACGGGGCGGCCGCGCTCCGGGACTGATACCAGGCGGCCCGTGGCCGGTTCCGCCAGGCCCGGCACGTCCAGGGTCACCGCCTCCACCACGCGCGTCTGTACGCGGGCGACGCCAGGAATTGCGGCGACCTGGTGTGCCAGAGTTTTCGGGGCGCGTTTCAGCGAGGCGAATACATCGGCAAACCGCGCGTGATCGTAATAGGCCTGCTGCGACTCCCGCAGGGACCGCGCGGTATTCGCCGACATCACATACAGCGCCACGCCGCTGGCCACGACCAGGCCGATGGCCACCGCCTGGCTTTTCATGGCGAGCAAGTCGCGGATCAATTTCAGATTCAGCGCGTTCATCGGTCCCTACCACGTCAGATGAGCTGCCGCCACCTTGGTCTCATTCTGCACGATCTTGGAAATCTTGCCGTCCAGCAGGTAAATCACCCGGTCGGCCATTGAGGCGATGACGGCATTATGGGTAATGACCGCCGTCGTCGTGTTGAGTTCTCGGTTCACCCGCTCGATCGCCTCCAGCACGATGATCCCCGTTTGCATGTCGAGGGCACCGGTTGGCTCGTCGCACAGCAGCACCTCCGGGCGCTTGGCGATGGCGCGGGCGATGGCCACCCGCTGCTGCTCGCCGCCGGACATCTGCGAGGGGAAGTGATCCAAGCGATCCGTCAGATCGACCATCTCCAGCGCCTCTTCGGGTGCCATGTGGTTTTCCGCGATGTCCGTAACCAGCGCCACATTCTCGCGTGCGGTCAGACTCGGGATCAGGTTATAGAACTGGAAGACGAAGCCCACGTGGTTGCGGCGATAGTCCGTCAGCGCCGCGTCCCCAAACGCCGTCATGTCGCGGTCGCCATAGTGCACGGTGCCGGCTGTGGGCACATCGAGGCCGCCCAGGATATTCATCAGGGTCGATTTACCGCTGCCGGACGGGCCCAGCAGCACCACGAACTCCCCCTTAAAGAATTGTACATCCACCCCACGCAAGGCCGGCACATCGACCTCGCCCATGTGGTAGATTTTGGTGATGCCGCTGGTTTGGAATACCGGCTTAGGGCTCATGGGCTGTCTCCAGGATTGCGCCCCTGGCATAGTCGAGGCGGACCGCCGCCACGGCGACACCGTGCAAGGCCAGGGCCTGGGTGGTGCGCGCATCGGTCAGCGCGGTCTGGGCCGCCAGCACATCCAATTGGGTGGCAGCCCCGGATTGGTTGCGGGACACGGCCTGCCGCAATGCTTCCGTAGCCTGTTCCACCGCCTTGTGTTGGGACGCCACCACCTCCTGCGCCTCCACGCAATCCGAATAGGCTGTGCGCACTTCCAGATCGATCTGGCGCGCCTGCTTGTCGAGCGCCGTATGGGCTTGGGCCAGGCGTGCGCGCGCCTCGTTGATGTGTCCGCGCGTAAGCGCCCCATCGAACAGACTCCACGACACCTGTGCGCCGGCCACCCAGCCATGCACCTCGTCGCTGAGGCGGTCGGTCAGGATGGAGTTGCGAGCCTCGTAGCCGCCGAAAACCTCTAGGCGCGGTCGGTGCCCTGCCCGCGCCTGCACGACGACCTGTTCCTGCAAGGCAATGGCGCTGCGCAGCACGTCCAGTTCCGGGCGGGTTTCGCGGGCTTGGAGCAGCGCCTCGGACAGGGGCAGCGGTACAAAGTCGGCCTGAAGCGTATCGGTTAATTCAACGGGGATGTCGGCCCCTGCGTTCTCCAGCCCTTCCACGCCCAGCAGCGTCAGCAGCTCACTTTTACGGGTGGCCCAGCGGTTGCGCGCCCGGATCAGCTTGGGGCGTGCTCTGGCCAGTTCGACTTCAGCGCGCAACACATTAAACTCCGGAATCGTGCCCGCCTCGAACCGGCGGTGGCTGTCGGTCCGTTCTTTCTCGAGCAGTTGGACGGAGGCCTCCTGCACGGCGATTTCGATCTGGGCCAGCACGGTATCGTAATAGGCCAGATACACATCGCGCACCACGCGCGCTGCCACCTGTTGGTACGCCTGGGTGGCCTGGGTGTCCAGCAGCCGGGCTGTGGCCAGGGAGGAGCGCAAGCGCCCGCCTTCATAGAGCGGTTGCACCACGCGCAGCGATGCGCCCCAGTTCTGATCCTGCACGGTGTCGGTAAAGGTTTCGATTAGCTCGCGGTCCTGGATGCCATAGGTTGACTGCGCCCGCACCTTTGGCCGGACGGCCGCGCGCGACTGCATGGCGACCCCCGCCGCGGCATCGAGTTGTTGCCGCGCCGCCACCACATCCGGATTTTGCGCCAGCGCCAGGTTCACCGCAGCCTCAATCGAATAGGTCGGCACCGTCGGTTCCGGAACGCGAGGTTTCTGGGCAGACGCTAGCCACGACCCACCCAGTACCGAAAGTGCCAGAGCTGATGGAACTAGCCTCCAGCCGCGAAACCAGACCGGCACGGGGTTGTACCGGCTCCAAACAGCCACACCGTCCATGTCTTTGGAGCCCTTGACGACCCCGTCGGGGGATTGGAAACGGCGACAATATCCCACAATATGCGCCAGCCATCGCCACATCCCGGCCCCGCGAATGGTATGCCCGTTGAATGCGTTCATGCCCTGATTCCGTTTCTCCGTATCTGCTTACGGGTATTCTTTTGGGCGGTTCCATGCAGGAACATCTCAACGATGCGTTCCGCATCGGCGCGCGTAGACGAGGCGGCCAAATCCAACGTCGCCACCATCACTTCAAACGACAACACCCCATACATCTGCCGCGCCAAATCCATCGCCGAATAGCGCGAATCAAGCCGCCCCTCATCCACCCCCCGCTGCATGATGGCCTGCACCAGTAGAAAATTCCGCCAGCCCTTTTCCTCGCGCACCGGGTCCGGCCCCGCCTCGTCCGGCGGGGCAAACGAGGCCGAAAACACGATGCGGCTCAATTCGCGGTTTTCAACGGCAAAGCCAAACAGCGCCGCCAGAATCTCTACGAGTTGAGTAGGCACGTCGGTCCCTCGTGCCGCAGCAGCCTTCATCAAACGGTGACACCGATCCTGCGCGCTATGCACCACCGCGTGATACAAGCCCAGCTTGCTGCCGAAATAGTAATACAACACTGGCTTGGAGATGCCCACCGCCGAGATGATGTCCTGCACCGATGTCCCGGAATAGCCCTTTTGAGCAAATTGCCGCATCGCCGTTGTCAAAATCCGGCCCCGAGAGGCTGTGGGTGTATTTGCCATAATCTACCGAACGGTAGTATATGGGTGCCCCCTTGTCAATTTTTACTGGAGTCCGCTCCCGATTTTCCGTCGAAATCGAAGGGTTCTTTCGTTCCTTGCGCAGAGATAGCATCTGTCCATATTTTGTTTCATTTTGGCCATTTTGGGGCGTTTTTCCTCTGTTTTTGGCGTTTTTGAAGGGATTTTGACCCACTTTTTCGTATTTTTTCGACTTTTTGGGGCGTTTCAGGCTGAATTTGGCCCGAATCCGCACCCAGTGGGCGCGGCTATAACCGTCGCGTTTGTGCGTCGAGGCGCACAGGCGAAACGTGGACTTCGTACTCGGCAGTTTCGTGATGTGGAAAACGTGGATTTGGGGTTGGCTTATGGGTGTGAGGCCAGCGGTAAAGCCCATCTGCACCCGGTAAGGAGAATAGCGGCGTGGCGACATGAAAACAGCCGCCAAATGGGGTAAGCTGGGCATGCGGGCTGGGATGTGCCCGTAGAAAGGACGACCATGGAACGCTTGAATGTCAACACACGTATTGAATTGAACGACGGTCATGCCATCCCGCAACTGGGGCTGGGGGTGTTTCAGTTGGAGGACCCCGCGGTGTGCGAGCGGGCGGTGGCCGCCGCGTTGGAAGTGGGTATCCGCCACATCGACACGGCGGCGGGGTACGAGAACGAGGAAGCCGTGGGTCGGGCGCTTGCCGCCAGCGGTATTGATCGCCATGACCTGTTCGTGACTACCAAGTGTTGGGTCGACGATTACGGGCGGGAGCAGACCCGCCGGGCATTCGATGCCAGCCGTAAAAAATTGGGGCTGGATGTGATCGACCTCTACCTGCTGCACTGGCCGGTGGATGAGACGATGATGGCCGCCTGGGATACACTGATCGCCCTGCGGGCAGAGGGCCAGGTCCGTTCCATCGGCGTCAGCAATTTCACCGTGCGGCGCTTCGAGGACTTCTTTTTCAGCCGGACGGATGTTGTCCCGGCGGTGAACCAGGTGGAGGTGCACCCGTTTAATATTCGCCCAGATGTGCGCGCCTATTGCCAGGCCAAGGGCATCGCCGTGGAAAGCTACTCGCCGCTGGCGCGCATGAAGGGGATGGACCATCCCGCCCTGGCGGCCGTGGCCGAGGAATGCGGCAAGACGCCGGCACAGGTCACAATCCGCTGGCATTTGCAGCATGGGTTGGTGGTGATTCCCAAGTCGCAGCATCCGGCGCGCATTCGTGAAAATGCCGCTGTGTTCGATTTTATGCTGACGGATGAGCAGATGCGCCGGATCGACGCCCTGAACGAGGACCGCTTTGTGATTGGCTGGCGTCCGGGCGGGGAGGAGAATTGGTATTAAGCCCAGAGCAAAGGCAGGCGATAGTGAACCACGGACCTGGTACGCCAACGGCGCGATGAACACCGATCCACACGGAAGGGCTAATGAATCGGCAACTCAGGAACGCTCAGAAACAGGAGGGGAACAAGAAGCTGCGAATTTTACGGATTTGATCGACTCATCCCCTTCTCTCTGTTTGTCCTGTGTGCGCTGGGGGTATCTTACCCCATCCTGAAACTCCAGGTCAGCCGATCAAAATGGCGGGTCAGTTTATTGGGGGGGGGCAAGGCGGTTAGTTATATTTTAAGGGCTGACCCCAAAGGGGGGGGCTAGAATTTGTCGTAGAAGACGTTTTCCTGGGGCATGCCGTTTTGGGTGAGGACGGCGATAGAGGCATCGATCATACCGGGGGAGCCGCAGAGGTAGGCTTCGTGCTGGGAGGCGTCGGGGAAGTGGCGCGCAACGACTTCGGTGATGAGGCCGCGCTCGCCCGTCCAGTCGGAGTCGGCGGGTTCCTGGGAGAGGGCGGGGACGAAGTGGAGCCAGGGGCATTCCTGTTCGATCTGTTTGAATTCATCGCGGAAAAAGAGATCGCGTTGGGTGAGGGCGCCAAAGAAGTAGGTGGCGGGGCGGGCGATGCCCTTGTCGCGCATATCGCGGATCAGAGACCAAATGGGGGCCATGCCGGAGCCGCCGGCAATGCAAATGATGGGCGCCTGGCTGTCGTTGAGATGGAAGAAGCCGTAGGGGCCGGAGAACACAACCTCTTGGCCTTCCTGGAGGTGATCGAAGACCCAGGTGGTGCAGATGCCATCGGGGACGCGGCGAATGATCAGCTCGATGAGATGGGTGTCGGCGGGACGCGATGAAATGGAATAGCCGCGCATGACCGACTCGCGCCCTTTGTAGTCCGGGGATTCGAGTTGGACATATTGCCCGGCGTCGAACGTGATGGCGCTGGGATCGAGCAGCTCGAGGCGCAGCTCAACGATGTCGTGGGTCAGCGGGCGCTTATGGGCGAGGCGGGCTCGGAAGCGCACCACGTTGAAAAGCTCGGCGGGAATGTCAATTTTGAGATCTTTGCGGACTTTGACCTGGCAGGAGAGGCGCACCTGGTCCTGGCGTTCCTCGGGGGTGAGATAGGGGGCTTCGATTGGACTGACCTGTCCACCGCCATCGAGGACCTTGACCTTGCAGTAGGCGCAGGTGCCGCGGCCGCCACAGGCGGAGGGGATAAAGACATTGTGCTCGGCGAGGGAGGCGAGCAGCGATGCGCCGCCTTCGACAGCGAGGGTTTTGCGCCCGGCGTTGACGTCGATCTGGCAGGTGCCATAGTTGAGAATTTTCTTTTCGGCCAGGAGCAACAGCGTGGCGAGCACCAGGCCGCAGGCGAGAAGGAAGCCGACTGAGATAAGAATCTGTGGGAGCATGCGGTTAGATTTTGATCATGCCGGAGAAGCCGATGAACCCGAGGGCCATGATGCCGATGATGATGAGGGTGATGCCGGGGCCTTCGAGTCCGCGGGGCAGGGCGGATTCGTTGATGCGTTCGCGGATGGCGCCGATGAGGGTAATGGCCAGGAACCAGCCGAATCCGCCGCCGAGGCCGAATGCGAAGGCCTGCGAGAAGTTGTAGGGCTTGTTGAGCATAAACAGCGAGATGCCGAGGATTGCGCAGTTGACGGTGATCAGCGGCAGGAAAATGCCCAGCGAGTTGTAGAGTTTCTCGGAGGTGCGCTCAATGACCATCTCGACGAGCTGGACGAAGGCGGCAATGACCACGATAAAGATGATCAGGCGCAGGTATTGGAGGCCAAGGGGCACCAGCATGTACTGGTAGACGAGATAATTGAGCGCGGAGGTGCTGGCGGTGACGAAGATGACGGCGACGCCGAGACCCAGGCTGGTGTCCACCTTTTTCGACACACCGAGGCACGAGCACATGCCCAGGAAGCGCGCCAGCAGGATGTTGTCCGTAAAGGCCGCCGAGACAAAAATCAGCACGAAGGAGGCGAAAAACGACATGTCGGACAGCGGGGTCATGAGGCCTCCTGCTTGACGAGTTTGGCGCGAGCAAACCAGGTCATGATGGCGAGCATGAAGAAGGCGCCGGGGGGCATGACCATGATGGTCCATTGGGTCCACCAGAGTTCACGGGCGGGCAGGGCGATGCCGAGGAGGGTGCCGAAGCCCATGATTTCGCGGACGACGGCAATCGCAATGAGCACGGCAGAATAGCCCAGGCCGCAGGCCAGGCCATCCATCAGCGAGGGCAGGGGCCGATTCTGGCTGGCAAAGGCTTCGGCGCGGCCCATGATGATGCAGTTGGTGATGATGAGGCCGACATAGGGGCCGATGAAGCGGTGGATGTCGGGGGCGACGGCCTTGATCAGAATATCGATCATCATCACATAGGAGGCAATGATGATGACCTGCACAATCATACGGATGCGCGTGGGAATGTGCTGACGCAGCAGCGAGACCGTAAAATTGGTCAGGCTCGCCGTAAAAATGACGCCGAAGCACATGAACAGCGTATTGGTGAGCAGGTTGGTGACCGCCAGCGCCGAACAGATGCCGAGGACCTGGCGGTAGATCGGGTTCTCATCGAGAAGACCGTCTTTGAGAATTTTAGTGTAGGAGGAGCCCATGAGGAATCAATATCCAATATTCAATATCCAGCGTCTAATAATCAATAACCAATATCCACTAACCACCAACCACTAACCACCAACCAACAACCACCAACTAACCACCAACCACTACCCACCAACCACCAACCACCAACCAAAAACCACTAACCACCAACCACCAACCACCAACCACCAACCACCAACCACCAATCAATGTTCCCTATCCAATGGTCCCATTTCCATGTTCAATTCACGGATTTGGGCGAGTTCGTCGTTGAGAAAGCGCATAAGGGCCATAGAGGTCTGGGTGGCGCCGGTGATGGCATCGACGCGGTTCTTCGGGTCGGGGTCGGGGGTGGCACCGACGACGATGCGGTCTCCGCGGGGGTTGTCCCAGTCGATCTGCAGGCCCTTGAACTGTTCCGTGAACCAGGGCTCCTCGATACGAGCGCCGAGGCCGGGAGTTTCCTTCTGGTCAAAAAACTGAATGTTGCGGATGGACTGAAGATCGGGGGAGAGCACGACAATTCCCTTGATGCGGTCCCAGAATCCCATGCCGCCGAAGGTATAGCCGACACTGTTCCGGCCGGGGCCGATTTCGGTGTAGCGCGTGCGGCCATCGGCGGCGGGGCCCACATCGGCCATCGCGAGGTGGGCATCGACGGCCGCCTGGTAGGCCTCGGCGGAGGTGCCCTCAACCGGCAGGTCGAAGGCGCGGCAGAGCACGCGGTTGCGGTGCAGCGTGGCGTTGCGGGCGAGCAGCCCCTGCGTGCTGTAGTTCACGATCGCGATGCCCGTGCCGAAGACCGCGCAGATGGCGGCCATGAAGCCCAGAACATAGACGGGGGATTTTTTATTCATGACGCCGCCGCCTTGCTGCCGCGGGCCCGCCAGCGCTTGATCCAGAGGTCGAGGGAGGGCGCGCACATATTGCCGATGAGGATCGCGAAGGCGACCCCGCCGGCGAAGACGGCCTTGTAGCGGAAGAAGACGACTAGGGCCCCGATCAGGAAGCCGTAGGGCCACATGGATTCCTTGAGCCGCGGGGCGGAGATGGGGTCGGTGACCATGAAGACGGTGGCGTAGAGCAAAGCACCGGAAAATAAGGTGAACGGCAAAGGCGGGACCGTCTCAATGCCGAGTCCGTTGCGCAGCAGTAGATTCGCCGCAACGGCACCCAGCAGGGCGCTGACCATCAGCCGCCAGTTGGCGGTTTTGGTCCAGAGCAGATAGACGGCCCCCAGCAGGATGGCGATGGCGCAAACTTCCCCGGCGGAACCCGCGGCCAGGATGCGTGTCTGGCCTGCCTGCGAAAAGGGTTCTCCGATCTGACCGGTGAGCAAGTCCCATAGCCCGGTTTCGACGCCGTAATCGCGCCGCGACCACATGGGGGTGGCGGCGGTGACGGCGTCGGCCAGTTTCAGCCCTGGCGTGGCCAGACCGGCGGGCAACGCCTTCAGGGCGTCAAAGCTCCAGTGCGCGAAACCGCCGGGAAAGCCGCGGAAGGCTGGCACAAAACGGGACGTGAGTTCGACGGGAAAACAGACATAGACGAAGGCGCGTCCAACGATGGCGGGATTGAAGATGTTCTTGCCGAAACCGCCGAAGACCATTTTGCCGAAGACGATGCCGAAGGCGACGCCGACCGCCGCAATCCAGAACGGGGTCGTCGGCGGCAGGGACAGGCCGAACAGCGCGGCGGTGACCCAGACGGCCTGGGAAATCTTGCCCGGCCGGGCGGGGACCATGACCCACTCGGCGAGAAATGCAAATAGCGAGGAAACGGCCACCAGGGCCAGTACCCGCCAGCCAAACAGATAGACCGCCGCCAGAGCGACCGGGATGAGCGCGTAGAGCACGCGCACCATCATGGCCTGTTTGAGAAAGGCGGGTTTTTTCATCGGGCACCCGGATTAGAGGGCATAGTCCCCCGCGGCTTCAGGTTGATAGGGGATATCGGCAATTTTGATTTGGCGGTCGCCGCCCGGGGTTTTCCAACTGACGGTACTGCCCTTGGTATAGCCCAGGATGGCGGTGCCGATCGGCGAAACGACCGAGAGGCGGCCTTGCTCGATATCGGCTTTATCCGGGAACACCAGGGTGTACTCCGTGCATTCGCCATCCTCCACGTCTTGAAGAATAACGCGGGAATTCATGGTGACGACATCAGCGGGGACCTCCTGGGGGTCGACGGCCTCGGCCAAGGCCAACTCATGGGCGAGCCCTTTGAGAAAACTGGAATCGCGGCTGTTGCGGGCGAGGGCTTCCTCGAGCATGTCGGTGAGTCGCTGGTGA
Source organism: Kiritimatiellia bacterium (assembly GCA_028681135.1). GTDB lineage: Bacteria > Verrucomicrobiota > Kiritimatiellia > CAIQIC01 > Lenti-01 > JAAZFE01. Next base: position 18,519 of record JAQUJC010000033.1, read on the forward strand.
TCTTGACGGGTGATGTAAATAGCGCGCTGGCTCATAGGGGACTCCTTTTTGAGGGGGTTACAATACCTTGAATTTAGGGAGGTCTTGAAGGTCGATCATGCCGGCCAGGGCGCCGGCGTCGTCCACGACAACGAGATCATCGAAACGGTGCTGCTGGAAGATGGCCAGGGCATCGGCCGCGAGGCGTCCGGTGACAATTGCACAGGGATCGCAGGTCATGAGGTCGGTCACGGGGCGGGTCTGGAAATCGGTGGCACCGCCGGCGAGATAGCGGCGCAAATCGCCATCGGTGAGCAGACCCAGGACATGGCGCTGGTGATCGATGACGACCACGGCGCCGGCCTGGGCCTTGGTCATGGCGATCAGGGCATCGCGCACGGTGGCGTCGGGGGCCACGGCGGCGAGGCGCTCATCGGTGCGCATAATGTCATCGACCTTCAATAGCAGGGCACGGCCAATGGCACCGCCGGGATGAAAGCGGGCATAGTCTTCGCGCGACAAGCCGCGGGCCTCGAGCAGCGCAATGGCCAGGGCATCCCCCAGGGCCAGAGCGACCGTGGTCGAGGCGGTGGGCACCATGTTGAAGGGGCAGGCTTCGCGTTCGACCGAGGCGTCGAGCGCCAGGTCCGAATGGCGGGCCAGGGTTGAGTGCGCATCGCCGGTCAGGGCGATGATCTGGGCCCCCGCGCGCTTGAGGATGGGCAGGAGGTTAATGAGTTCATCGGACTCGCCCGAATAGGAGAGGGCGAGGACGATATCCTCGGGGCGGACCAGGCCGAGGTCGCCGTGCATGGCTTCGGAGGGATGCAGGACAGTGCTGGGGGCACCGGTACTGGTGAACGTGGCCGCAATCTTCTGCCCGATGTGGAACGATTTGCCCACGCCGGTGACGAGAATCTTGCCGCCCGCCTCGAGGGCGGCCTGCAAGAGGGTGACCGCCCGCTCAACGGCGCCATCGAGGCAGCCGCGCGTGCGTTGCAGCGCGGCGATCTCGATGTCAAACACCGTCTGGGCTCTGAGTAAATGAGAGGGGGTCCTCATGGTCAAAATAGTAACGCAAGGTTTCGGAACGGGCAAGAAAGGAAGCAGGGGGGCAGCCCAGCGGGCGCTGTGGCGGCGGAGGGGGGGGGAGGTTAGTCCAGTTGCGCGAGGCTGTCCTTAAGGGTTTGGGCGGAATGAGCGAGGGCTTGCATTTCGTCGGGGGCAAGCCGGGCCTCGATGACTTCTTCGATGCCGTTGGCACCGACGACGCAGGGGATGCCAAGGGTGACATCGTGGAGCCCATATTCACCTTCGAGGGGGGCGGAGACGGTCATGACCCGGCGCTCATTGCGCAAAATGGCGCGGACAATATGGGTGAGGGCCATGGCCACGCCGTAGCTGGTGGACCCTTTGTAGCCGATGATGTGATAGGCGGAGCGGCGCACTTGCTCGAGAATTTGCGGCCGCCGTTGGGCAAAATCGCATTTGCCGCAGATTCGGCAGTAGTCGTCCATTTGCAGTCCGCCAATATGGACCAGCGACCAGGCCGCAAATTCGCTATCGCCATGTTCCCCGAGGATCGAGCCATGGATGTTTAGGGGGGAAATACCGCAGTGTTCGGCCAAGAGCCAGCGGAAGCGGGCAGAATCGAGCACGGTGCCGGAGCCGAGGATGCGGCCCCGGGGCCAGTGGGTGTGCAGGCGGGCCACATGGGTCAGCACATCGACCGGGTTGGTGACGATCAGAACAATGGCATCGGGATTGACCCCCTGGACGTCGACGACAATGCTGGTGATGATGCGGGCATTGATCTGAAGCAGATCGAGGCGAGTCTGGCCCGGGCCCGCTTGCGCTTTACCGGCGGTGATGACCACGATGGCCGCGTCCCGGTAGGCCGTGGGGGCAGTGTCGGCGTGGATGTTGACGGTGCGATAAAATGGAGCGCCATGAGCGAGGTCTAGCGCCTGCCCCTTGGCGAGGTCCGTATTGACGTCCACCAGCGCGATTTCCTCGGCCAGTCCAGACTGGGCCAGGGCAAACGCAACGTCGGAGCCGACAGCCCCGGCACCGACAATCACTACTTTTCGGGATTTAAAATTGGACATAAACGGGCTTCCTCTTTCCCATTAACCTACAGCGTGTTACCGGCGGGCGCAAAACTGTTTTAATTATTATATGGTGTCCACGCTTGAGTGTGTGTCCATCCCCCCCTTACCCTTGGCACCTTGGCGTGAGAATGGCTGTGGGGGGGGGGTAAATCATCCGTCCGATCCATCTGATCCGACGGATTTTGATTGTGTTGACCAACGCTCAACGCTTCCCGTCGTCCATCGCCACCCGCTGGAGGACCATCTGATTGGCGGGGGTGGGGATGCCGTGGGCTCGTCCGAGGCGGCAGACGGTGCCCGCCAGCAAGTCGACCTCGGGGGGGCGTCCGGCCTCCACATCCTGAAGCATCGAGGTTTTGTTGTCCGGTTCGGCGGCGCGGATGATGGATTCCGCCCAGGCGGGGAGGTCGGCAGCGCCGGGGATGCCCAGCGCCACGGCGATGGCGGCGGCTTCGTCCATCAGGGTACGGGCCAAGCGCATGGAGTCGGGGTTTTGTTGCAGCTCGCGGCAGGGGGCGCGCAGGACGGCTTGCGCCTGGTTGATTCCGACATTCAAGATGAACTTGCGCCACTGGGCGGCGCGCATATCCTCGGGCACTTTGTGGCGGATACCGAGGCGTTCCAGCCAGGCGGCTACGGCGCGAACGCGCGGGGATGGGGGGGCGTTGCGCGCTTCGCCAAAAATAATTTTGTCGCCGCCGCGCTGGATGACGGCATGGCCGCTGCGCATGGAACTTTCGCAGTGGACCAGGCCATGCAAAACATGGGGCCAGCCGAATGCGTCGGCGAGGACATCCTGGGCGGTAATGCCATTGAGCAGCGGCAGGATTTGAGTCTGCGGGGCAATAAAGGGCGTGATGGCGGGCAGGGTATCGAGCAGGGCAACGGATTTGACGGATACGATGACCACGTCGGCCGGCGGGCCGGGGTGCTCGGGGAGGACATACGTCAATTCGAGGGGCTGCCCATTGAGCGAGGGCGGGTCGGCCTGGTAGCGGGCTCGGCGCTGGGCATCGACAATAATGCGCAGGCCGCCGGGATCGCGGGCGACGATTTGGGCGGCATACAGGGTCCCAATGGCACCCAGGCCGATGAGCGCGACATGCTGGATGGGAGGGATGTCAGTAGAGGGGGGGGGGGGCATGGCAATGAGGGGTTAGGGTAGGCGGGTGACGAGGAGGCGGACGGCTTCGCCATTCGCCAGAGCGGGTTGGAGCGCGAAGTCGGCCAGAGCGGCCGGCAGCAAACAGGTGGAATGGTGCTGGAGAATCATGGCGGGCTGGCCGGGGGTTTTGATGCGCAGGTCGCCACTCACCGGGAAGAGAATCAGAAAACTGCGCGCGTCATGCGTGACCTGGCAGGGAGCGCTGACGGTCCATTCCTCGACCTGAAAATGCGGATCGTTCAGCAGGGTGCGGACGGTGAGGCCGGGCGTGCGGGGCGTGACGGGTTGGATGGGCGCCACCGGACTGCGCGTTTGGGTCCAGTCGATTGCTTGCAAGGCCTGCTCCACATGCAGCGGGCGGGGCTGGCCATTGGCACCGAGACGGTCCCAGTCGTAGAGGCGGTAGGTGGTGTTGGCATCTTGCTGGACTTCGAGCAGCAGGCAGCCGGCGCCGATAGCATGGACCCGTCCGCCAGGCGTATGAAATACCATGCCGGGGCGTGCCGGAAAGCGCTGCAACAGTGCGGGGATGGTGCCCGCGGCGCGGGCCGTCTCAAAGTCAGCCGGGGTGACGCCGGGTTTGAAGCCAGAGTAGATATGCGCATCGGGCGTGGCGGACAGCACGACCCACATCTCGCTTTTGGCTTCCCCGCCAAACCGGGCGGCGGTGGCATTGTCCGGATGAACCTGAACGGATAGAGTCTCGCGCGCATCGATGATTTTCACCATGAGAGGAAAGGTGGTATCCGGGCGGCCGGCACCCAGCAGGTCGGGGCCGCGGCGGCGAATGGCTTCGGACAGCGTGGCACCGGCATCTGGGCCATTGATGATGCGCGTCTGTCCATCGGGATGGTCGGCGACTTCCCAGGATTCGGCGTAGATGCCCGGGTTGAGGCGGCGATGGAATTCATCGCGTAACCGGGTGCCGCCCCAGATGTACTCCTTGTACACGGGTTGCAACAAAATGGGCATGTGCAGGACAGGGGTCATATAACCGTGAGTGTGCCTTCACGAATGCGTGCGGACAAGGAAAAGAACGCAAGCAGCATTTTCTGCTTTACCGGCAGGGGGGGGGTGGAACACACTGATCCACAAAGGGAAAGGTCGGTGGCGGGTTGCCACCTCCTGCCCCCTTCTTACAAGGAGACACAGATGAACAGAATCCTATCGAGTACGGTAGTGGCGGTTGCGTTGGTGGCAGTGTCGGCTCAAGCGGGATTCCGCGCCACGCCCATGGCGGCTTCCAGTCGCAGAGCGGGGATGCCGTTTACGGGGCAGCTTTCCCTGGGCTTGGCCAATGGAGAGGGCAAGGAGCATGTCTACGATTATGACGGACCGGGCGGCAGCCGTCGGCAACTCAGCCGACTCGACTGGGACATTAAGAATGTCATCATGGGCGGCGGCAGCCTGTCGGTGCGTCCCTTTAATCAGCAGCCCAATTTCCTGAACCGGTTCACAGTCAACGGCGGGATGTGGATTGCGTTGACCGAGGGCAGTGGCGAGATGGACGATTATGACTGGCTCGACACCGGCTCCTCGGAGTGGACTCACTATTCACTGTCGGATGTGGATGTAACCGAAGGCTATATCTTCGATTTGAACCTGGCCTTTGACGTGTGGGCCAACCCGGCCTTTACGGTGCGGGCCATGGCCGGCTACAAGCAGGACGGCTGGAGCTGGGAAGATAGCGGTCAGTACGCGCTGTATCCTGACTATGGGTACATTCCGGTAGATTTGGGCGGCGAAAACATGATTAATTATGAGCAGGAATTCTGCATGCCCTATCTCGGTGCCACGGTCGATTGGAACTGGCAGGCCTGGACCGTCTCCGGATATCTGACCTGGAGCCCCATCGTCGAGGCGACGGACTGGGACGAACATCTGGCGCGCAACCTGGATTTTAAGGAAACCTTCGAGGATGGCGACATGCTGGGGCTGGGCATCGAAGCACGCTATGATCTGACCCAAATGGGGTTCTCCGGTTGGTTTGTAACCGCAGCGCTGGATTACCAGAAGATCGATCTTATTGTGGGCGACATGCACGTGCGCAATACGGTGACGGGCGAGACGGGCGGCGACAAAGATGTAGCCGGCATCGAGAATAAGACCCTGCTGATTTCAGTGGGCGGAGGACTCCGCTTCTAGTCTAACGAGAGGAAACAAACAGCATGAGACGGTGGATGGTGGTGGGCGCGGCCGCGATGGCCGCTTGGAGCACGATGGTTACAGCGGAACCGCCCGCAAAAGGCGAGGTGCTGTTAGAGGCGACGCCGCCGGAATGGGCTCAAGACCTGTGTGCGGCCGTGGACGAAGGCGTACGCGTGCTCGAGGCGGCTCATCTTGTCCCGGAGGCCACGGTGGCCCACTCCGCGGTGCTGGAAGCGCTGATTCGCGTGGCCGAACCGGGAGTGGCGTTTTTGGATGCGGATGCCGTGGCCGCCCATCGCCAGGGGGCTATTCCCGGCAGGTGGGAGGTGGGACTGTTGGCGGTGCCGATGGATCACCGGTGCCGTGTGGCAGCGGTCCGGAGCAACTCTCCCGCGGCGGCCGCGGGAGTGCTGCCCGGGGAATTCATGGACCGTATCGGCGATAACTCTGTCGCGGCGGATACACCAATAAAAACGGTGCGACGGTGGCTGGCGCAAGGGGAGCAGGCCGAGTTGCAACTGGGCGTGGTCGCCGAGGATGGGACCCGGCGAACCCTTGAACTGGAACGAGCGCCCCGAGCCAAGGCCTCTGTCACGGAAGTGGAGCGCCTTCCCAGTAATATGGGGTATGTGCGGGTGGCGGGCATCTTCCCGGACGCCGGCGATGAACTGGCCGCGGCACTGGAGGCGTGGCAGGGGACGGAGGTCTTTGGTGTCATTCTGGACCTGCGCGGTGCGGGCGGCAATGCGGAGGCCGAAGTCGCCCCGATGGCGGCACCTTTTGCCACGGCGGGGACGCGGCTCTATGTCAAATCGGACCGGCAGGGCCACGAAAAGGCCGTGGTGAAGGCACCGGCAGCCTCGGCGAATGCCTTACCGCTGATGGTGCTGATCGATAACGATACGGTGGGATCGGCCGAACTCCTGGCCGCTGTGCTGGGCGGCAGTGTCAAGGGGGCCATGCTGATCGGGCGGGAAACAGCGGGCAATCCCCTGATTCGCGAACCGATTGCTCTGTCCACTGGGCGCTATGCCCTGTTGGCCACCCGCGAAATCCGTACGGCCGACGGCGCAGTCTATTGGGGGGCGGGCGGGATAAAACCGGACGTGGTCATTACGGATGCGGCCTTGAACGAGACCGTGTTCGAGCCCGATGAACCGATGCTGCGCAAGAGCAAAATCCTGACGGAAGAAGACAAGGAAGACAAAGCCCTGCGGGACCGGACCCGCTACGACACTTATTTGCGACGGGCGACGGATGTGCTGCTGGGCCTTCAGGCGCTCGGCTATGATGGCCAGCGCTAAGCCCGTAAGCGGTAGGGTGCCGGCCACTGCTGCCTCCATCCGTCACGCTGCGGAAATGTGCCGGGCGGGCGAGTTGGTCATTTTACCTACGGAAACCGTCTATGGTGTGGCGGTGCGCGCCGATTCGCCCGCGGCCCTGGCGCATCTCTGTGCCGCCAAGGGGCGCGAGGCTGCCAAGCAACTGACGCGAATGGCGGGCGACCTGGACGCCATTCGACAGGCGGGAGCGACGGTGGATGACACGACCCAACGACTGGCGGCTGCGTTCTGGCCCGGACCGCTGACGATGGTGCTTCCAGATGGCGTCGGCGGCTGGCTGGGGTTTCGGGTGCCGGATCATCCGGTGGCATTGGCCTGGTTGCGCGAGCTGTCCTTTTTGCCGGCCGTCACCAGTGCCAATCGCAGCGGGACACCGCCGGCGTTGACCGCGCAAGCGGCATGGGCGGCGTTGACGCCGCACGTCGCGCTGGCTTTGGATGACGGGCCGTCGCCAGGCGGACAGGCCAGCACCGTGGTGCGGGTGGGGCAGAGCGCGGTGCAGATTCTGCGCGATGGCCCGATCTCGCGCGAGGATATTGCCGCCGCCGCCCGCCTGCCAGTGCAACTTGCCACGGGGGAGAAGAACACACCTAATCAACGAGAGCGGAACGACTAATCTTGCGTGGGCGCAATGCCCGGCGGGTCAACTCTTATGGGAGTGGACCAGCGCAAAAAAGCGATCTTCGTAATCCTCGAATTTTTCGAGGCGGGTCAGTAGCTGGGCCAGGGGGGCAAGTTGAGTGCGATCATGGGCCGCCTGTCGGAAGGCGCGTTCAATCTTGTGGCGCGAGCCATCGGGGTCCGCGCGCAGGTCACGGGCATTGCTTGGCGCGGAGCGCTTGACCACTTCATACAGGAGTTTCAGCAGGCAGACTTCCCAGGGTTCATCCACGCCCAGCACCAGGGCGGAGAGCGGGTCGGCCTTGGCCTTGAGGTCTGCGCGTACTCGCTCCACGACGTTCTCGACCGAATCATGGACAACGGACTCTGTGACCGTTTCATGGCGGATTTTGAATCCATATTTGAGCAGCACAAGGTCCGATTCATGCTGGCGCAACCAGCGCATGAAGTCTTCGGCTTGACCGGCTTGAAAACCTTCCAGGGGCGAATCCGTGAAGGATTGCGGCGTCAGAATTTCCGGGCGGAAGGACTGAATGCGGCCTTCGCGGACGCGGACCTGGCCGATGGAGTCCATCAGTTCAGTGATCAAGCGGTAATTAATTTGCGTGGACCCGAACGTTTCAAGTTGCCCACGCGGCAGCTCGAGCACGTCGGTATTATTTACCGCGTACCAAAAATCAAATTCTTTAGGGGGAGGGGCCATGGTTATCAGCCTACGGTATCTCCATCATAAACGCAAGAGGCGGGGCGGGCGGGGGATAAAACAAACGGCCGCCGGTTGCCCGGCGGCCGTGAGGGAACCCCTTCAGGGGCGGGGATCAGGCCTGCTGACTGGTGTCGCCTTTTTCAGCCATAGCGGCCTTGCGCGAAAGACGAACCTTGCCGTTGTCCTCGACGGACAACACCTTGACCCAGATGTCCTCGCCCATTTTGACGACGTCATCCGTGCGGTTGACCCGGAAGTCCGCCAACTCGCTAATATGGACAAGGCCTTCTTGGCCGGGCAGGAATTCGGCAAAGCAACCGAAGTCCTTGATGCCGGTGACGGTGGCACGGTAAATCTTGCCCACCTCGGCCTCGGCGGTCAGCGACTGCACTTCGAGCATCGCGGCGTCGAGGTTTTCCTTGTTGGTGGAGAAGATGGATACCTTGCCGTCGTCGTCGATATCGATCTGGGTGCCGGTGGTTTCGGTGATCCGGCGGATGTTCTTGCCGCCAGGGCCGATCAGGGCACCGATCTTCTCGGGGTTGATGTTGACGACCGTGATGCGCGGGGCGTAGGGCGAAAGCTCTTCGCGCGGAGCGGGAAGGGCCTGCTCCATAGCATCAAGAATCTGTTGCCGGGCCACCTGAGCCTGGTCAAAAGCGCCTTGCACGAGGTCCCACTCCAGCCCGTGAATCTTCAGGTCGACCTGGAAGCCGGTGATCCCCTTGCGGGTTCCGGCCACCTTGAAGTCCATGTCGCCGCAATGATCTTCCGCGCCGAGGATATCGGTGAGGAGGACGGGTTTCTGATCGTCGCCGGTCACCAGCCCGATGGAGATGCCCGCGACGGGCGCCTTCATCGGCACACCGGCATCCATCAGGGCGAGGGTGCCCACGCACACGGAGGCCATGGAGGACGAGCCGTTGGAGCCCATGATTTCGGACACCACCCGGATGGTGTAGGGGTAGTCGGTGGGAACCATGGGTTCAATCGAGCGTTCGGCGAGGGCCCCGTGGCCGATTTCGCGGCGGTTGAGGCCACCGAGACGGCGGACTTCGCCGACGCAGTAAGGCGGGAAGTTGTAATGCAGGGTGAAGCGCTTCTTGGTGTCGCCACCGGTCAGCCCGTCCATATCCTGCTCATCGCGACCGGTCCCGAGGGTGACGGTGGCCATGGCCTGGGTTTCGCCGCGCGAGAACAGCGCGGAACCGTGTACGCGGGGGAGAATCGCCACATCCGCCACCAGCTCGCGGAGTTGATCCATCGCCCGGCTATCCATGCGGCGGTTTTCCACGAGGACGCCCTTGCGCACGATATCGATTTCAACCGCATCAAAAAGCATCTTGAAGTACTTTTCAGTCATCAGCTCTTCGCCGTAGATCTCCTGCATCTGTGCGTGGGCTTTCTGGAAGACCAGGCTCATCTTGTCCTGGCGCTCGAGTTTCTTGACGGTGAAGAGCGCGTCGGTCAACTCGGCCCGGCAGAGGCTGTCGAGCTTGGCTAGCTGTTCGGCATCCAGGCTCTTCTGCTCGAAGGTCTTCGCAGGCAGGCCCATTTTTTCGCGCAGCTCAAGCTGGGCATCGCAGATTTTCACCACGGCCTCGTGGCCGAACTTCATGGCGGCGACCATGTCGTCATTGCTGGCTTCCAGGGCGGAGCCTTCGATCATCATCGGCAGATCGCGTTTGCCGACATAGATCAGATCGATGTCGGAGGCGCGAATTTGATCCTGGGTCGGATTGAGGATGAACGCTCCATCGATGCGCCCGACGCGCACAGCGCCCAGCGGGCCGTTGAAGGGTAATTCGCTGAGGGTCAGGGCCGCGGAGGCGGCATTGACACTGAGAACATCACTTTCATAGATGCCGTCGGTGGTCATCAGCGTGTTGTTGATCTGCACCTCGTTGTAATAGCCTTCCGCAAAGAGCGGGCGGATGGGGCGGTCGGTGATTCGCGCGGTGAGGATTTCCTTTTCTGTCGGGCGTCCTTCGCGTTTGAAATAGCCGCCCGGGAATCGGCCGGCCGAGTAAAAACGTTCGCGATATTCAACCTGCAGCGGGAAAAAATCGATTCCTTCGCGCGGTTTTTTGCTGTTGGAGACAGCGGAGAAAACCATCGTTTCTCCGAGCTGGCAGGTGGCCTGACCGGCCGCCTGGCGGGCCAGCAGACCCGTTTCAAATACCAGCGGCTTGTCGCCGATGGCGACGGTGACGGATGTCGTGTTCTTCATGTATTTCCTTCTCTTTCCTTGCTTTGTATAAATTCGTATTGGGCCGCGCAACCGCGTCGCACGGGGGGGGGGCTGACGCGGCACAAGAGGGGCAGAGAGAGGCAACTCAGTCTGTCCATGGCCGCCAGACCCCCGGCGAAAGGGGCCGCCTTTTATTGAGCAGGGGGGCGACCCCCGGGGGGAACCTAGCGGCGCAGGCCCAGACGCTTGATGAGGGTCTGGTAGCGGGCGAGATCCGAATCGCGTAAATAATCGAGTAGGCGGCGGCGCTTGCTCACCATCAAAATGAGGCCCCGGCGCGAATCATGGTCGCCTTTATGGCTTTGCAAATGCCCGGTCACATCCTTGATGCGCTTGCTCAGCAACGCCACCTGAACTTCGACGGAACCGGTGTCTTTTTCGTGTTGCTGATATTCTTGCTTGATGTCTGCTTTGACTGAACTGTCGATCATAAGGATAAATCCAACTTCTATATACTTTAATGGTTGATTGATTGAACGCCGGACTATACCGATGAGAGCCCTCCTGATGCAAGGAATATCTGGCGATGGAAACAAGGTTGCGTCCCCGCCCTTTTTTTGAGTCAATACGGCGCGAATGGTGCGGCGTCGGAACCTCTGGCGCCCAGCGGGAGAAATTGTGTATCTTAAAGCACTTGAAATGGTCGGGTTCAAGAGCTTCTCCGAACGGACGAAGCTCGTATTTGAACCTGGAATAATGGCGATTGTCGGTCCGAACGGCTGCGGTAAGAGCAACGTATCGGATGCGATTCGCTGGGTATTGGGCGAGCAGAGTCCCAAGGCCCTGCGTGGCGGCACCATGACGGATGTGATTTTCAGCGGCACCGATAAGGCCAAAGCGTTGGCCATGGCGGAGGTCAGCCTGACGTTGGCCGACTGCGAGTCGGTGCTCGGCACCGAGTATAACGAGGTCACCGTGACCCGGCGTGTGTTTCGCTCTGGCGAAGGCCAGTACTTCATTAATAAGGCTCAATGCCGACTCAAGGACATCCAGCGCCTGTTCATGGATACCGGGCTGGGCACCAACTCTTATAGCGTGATGGAGCAGGGCCGCATCGACCAAATTCTTAGTTCGCGTCCCGGCGACCGCCGCGAAGTGTTCGAGGAAGCCAGCGGCATCAGCAAGTACAAGGCCGACAAGAAGGAAGCGTTGCGCAAACTCGATCATACCGAGGCCAATCTGCTGCGCCTGGGCGACATCATCAAGGAAGTGAAGCGCCAGATCATCTCCCTGCAGCGTCAGGTGGGCAAAGCCCGGCGCTATAAGAACCTTCAGGAGCAGTTGCGCGGGTGCGATGTCTGGCTCGCCAAAGGGCGTCTCGCTGAGTTGGACCTCTCCCTGGCGCAGCTTGAGGCCGACGCCAAAATCCATGCCACCCGTGAAGAGGAATTGCGCGCGAAGGTGGAGGCCGCCGAAGCCCGTGCCACCGAACTGCGTCAGAACATGGCGCATGTGGAAGGGCAGATTGCCGCCGCCATGGATGCGGCGGCCGAGGCCACTGGGGCCCTGTCGCGCGCCCGGGAGTTGATCCGGGTCAACCAGGAGCGTGCCCAGGAATTGGAATCGCTCTCCCGCCGCGATTCCCGCGAGACCCAAAGCGCCCGCGCCAGCCTGGCCCGGCACCAGGCGGAATTGGATGATCTGAAAAAACATCTGATTGCTGCCACCGATGCCCACGAAACGGCGCGAGTCGAACTCGAACAGCAGCAGGCGGCCCTGGCCACCCACGACAGCCAAACGGGGCAGACCCGTGAACGCCTGCAAGCGCTGCGCACCGAGGCCCTGGACCTCGAGACGCGCCTGACCCGGTTGCAGAATGAATGGAATGAGACCGAAGCTCGCGAACGTACCGACCTGATTCGCCGTGAACGCTTCGCGGCCGAAAAAGCCGAGGCCGAGCGGGCAGTGGAATCGTTCGAGGAACGCTTGGGTCTGATGGCCACCCAGCAAGAGCAGAAGCAGCTCGACGCCGATCAGGCCTGCCAACAGGTCGAGTCGTTGCAGCAATCGCAGGCCGGCCGCGCCGAACAACTCGCCGCCCTCCAGCAGGAAATGGGTGCGCTGGCCTCGGATGCCGCCGCGCGCGAGGCGCAGGTCAATCTGCTCACGCGCAGCCGTGCCGAAGGCCAGGGGTTTTCCGCCGGGGCCAGGCAATTGCTTGAACATGAGGCTATTCCCGGCGTGGACCCAGACGCCATTCTGGGGTCGCTGGCTGAAAAAATCCGCGCCGACAAATCCCACCAGCTTGCGCTGGAGGCGGCCTTGCGCTCCTGGCTGGATGCCGTCCTGGTGACGGATGCCGCCTGTGCGCTGGATATCGCCCGGTATTTACAGGCTGCCGAAGGCGGCGCGGTGCGTCTGTTGGCGGCCGAGGGCAACCCCGCCCCAGTGCCCGAGGGGCCCGGCGAGCCGCTGTTGGATTATGTGAAAGCTCCCAAGATGTGGGAGGGCTTGTTGCAACGGTTGCTGGGCGCGGTGCGCGTTGTTCCAAGCGCAGCCGAGGTGCCTGCGAACATTCCCCCCGGGCTATCCATCGTGACCCGCGACGGTATCGTCGCCCGCGCCGATGGTAGCGTCGAATTCTGGGCGCCGGGCGAACAAGATGCCAATCCGCTGGCCCGCGAGGCCCAGTTGGCCGACTGGACAGAAGATCTCGAGCGCTTGCGCGGCGTGCTGACCGACAAGCAGTCGCGCGCCGACGTCCTGCGACAGGATGAAATGGCGGCCCGCGACAGTCTGGCTCAGGCCCAATCGACTCTGGAAGACCATCGCCGCGAGATGGCCCTGGCCGAAGGGGAAATCCGCATGGTGGAACGCGAAGCCAAGCAAACACGCGAACGCGCTGAGACCATCGCCTGGGAGCTCGACGCCCTGATCAAAAAAACCGGTGCAGGCACCCAGCGGCGTACAGACATGTCTGGCGAAATGGAGGCCATCCGCACGCGCCAGGCAGAGGTGCGTTCACAGAATGCGGCGGATACCGACCAACTGCGGCAGCTTGAGAATGAACGGAATGCCCTCTTGGAAGTCGTGACGGAGTGTCGCGTGACCCTCTCGGGCTATAAACAGCAGATGGAGAACCTGCGCTCGCGCGGGGCGCCAATGGAAGCCCGCCTGATTGAATTAGAAACCCTCATCCGCGAACGTGACGCGGGGATCGATTCCTATCAGGAACGCCTGGCCGCCCTGGCCAAGGCTTCCGCCGAGGCCACGGATCAAATCGAGCCGCTCGAAGCAGAACGGACCGCGCGTCAGACCGAATTAGAGGAGGCCCGTGCCCAGCGCGAAAGCCGCAATGCCGAGCTGTCCCGCAGCGACGCAGAACTGCATGCCTACCGGGCCGAGCTCGATACCGTCCGGGACAGGTGCAATGGCGTGGATGTTCAGTTGGCCCGGCAGCGTCTGCACCGCCAAAATCTTGTGGAACGCATGAATACCGAGTACGGCTTGCAGCCCACCGACGTGCTCCAGGCCGAGGCCCCCGCCTGGGAAGATGACGCATTGCCCGCCGACCGCGAAGCATTGGAAACCATGGTCGCAGAAATTCGGACCAAACTCCAGAGCATGGGCCCCGTCAACTTGGTGGCGATCGAAGAACACCAGGAGTTGGAAGAGCGCTTTGCTTTTCTCAGCCAGCAGAACGACGACCTCGTCCAGGCGAAACAGCAGCTCTTGGACCTTATTCGCAAGATCAACGACACAACCACAGCGTTGTTCATTGAGACGTTCAACAAGGTCAACGACAACTTTCAGGAACTCTTCAAGCTGCTCTTTGGCGGCGGGAATGCCAAGCTGGTGCTGATCGATGAAGAGGACGTGTTGGAGTCCGGTATCGAAATTATCGCCCGCCCGCCCGGCAAAAAATTACAGACGGTCTCGCTGCTCTCTGGCGGTGAACGGACCCTGACGGCGGTGGCCTTGCTGTTTTCGCTCTTCAAAGTCAAGCCTAGCGCGTTTTGCCTGACCGACGAGCTGGATGCGTCGCTCGATGACAGCAACATCAGTCGCTATCTCGAAATGCTCAAGAGCTTTATCGACAAAACCCAGTTCATTATCATCACCCATAACCGCCAGACCATTGGCGCGGCCGATGCACTCTATGGGGTGACGATGGAAAAACGCGGCATCTCCAAGATTGTCTCGGTCAAGTTTCGCGGACAGGACGCCGATGATACGGTCTCCACCCCGGCCTGATCGCCCGGCAGCCGAAGGCGCCATTCTTCAATACAAAACGCCCGCCCCCAAACGGGACGGGCGGATTCCTTGTCAGCCGGGGGCGTTTACTTGATGTACGTCGGAATCAGCTTGGGTTTGGCAAGCAGCATGCGGATGTGGGGGTGGTCCAGTTGCATGACTTTTTCCTCTGGTACGCCCAGCGCGATCAGGCGGCGGCGATGCTCGAGCAGACGGCGGTTGCGGGCGGCGCCGCCCTTGCGCGGGCGCGTGGTATCGTTGTTACGTATATTTCGAGACATGATGGCTCTCCTTGCGTTCAATCCGGTCTAAAGTGGCGACCCCAACGGGACTCGAACCCGTGTTGCCAGGATGAAAACCTGGAGTCCTAGGCCACTAGACGATGGGGTCGCTGGTTGGCCTTCCAACAAAAGTCCGCGAACCATAGCGTAACCCGCCCCCCGGCGCAAATGATATTTTCATCGCGGTCCAGAAGGGGAAATTCCACAAAGAGATGGATCACCCAGGCTCTCGCCCGAGCAGAAGCGCAATGCGGCGTCCGAGCCCCGGCCGAAAGGCCAGGGCGCCCCCCCCCTCCGGCAACCGGCAACCGCTTAGCGCGTCAGGGTTACACTGGCGTTGCGCGGGCCGGCAAAGTCGCTGCCCCCAAAGCCGGTTTCCACCCAGTTCAGGGTCATGCGGTTGCCGCTGACGGTGCCCGTGGCCGTTCCGTGGGGCGTCATCGTCATCGTGATGCCGTCGCCGCTGACGGTGCCAGAAACGGTGCCGGGCATCAAGCCGCGGGCATCGCGCTTAATCGCGTAGGTCCCCGTAACGGCATCGCCGTTTTGGTCCAACTGGAGGGTGAATTGGGTGACCGGCACGTTGTTGTGGACATAATTGCCGGTCCCGTTCCAGGTGCCCGCCACGCCGGAGCCGCCACCGGAACCCCCCCCGCTGCTGTCACTGTCGCAGGCCGCCAGTGAAATGGCCATCAAGGTCCCCAGAAGAATCAGTCCAAACGTGCGCATCGTCGCCCTCCTTTGAACTTCTGCCGCCCGCCGAGTGCACACGACACAAGCGATTACTTGTTAGAACACGTTCCGGGATGGTAGAGGCGGAGGGGCTCGAACCCACGACCCGCTGATTAAGAGTCAGCTGCTCTGCCAACTGAGCTACGCCTCCATCCAGTCCAGAGTGCGATGGCATCCTACGCCAGAATGAAGCCGGTTCAAGTTTTTTCTGTCGCGTTTTTTTCGCGGATGTGTAGGTCGGGATGAATGGAGGATACGACGCTGTCGGGCGGGACGCTTTCCATTAGGAAGACGTTGGAGCCGATGACGGAACGGGCCCCAATGATGGTTTGGCCGCCCAGAATAGTCGCATTGGCATAAATAACCACCCGGTCGCGGATGGTGGGGTGGCGCTTGATGTGTTTGACGGGGAGGCCTTTGTCGTCGAGATCGAACGACCGCGCACCCAGGGTGACACCCTGGTAGAGTTTGACGTGGTTGCCGATTTCGGTGGTCTCGCCAATGACAACCCCGGTGGCATGATCAATAAAGAACGCGTTGCCAATGGTGGCGCCGGGGTGGATATCCACCCCGGATTTAGTGTGAATCCATTCGCTCATGATGCGCGGAATGATGGGGACGTCCAAGCGATAGAGTTCATGGGCGAGGCGATGGGCGGCAATGGCCAGCAGCCCGGGATAGGCCAGCAGTACTTCGGCGAAGGTGTGCGCCGCCGGGTCGCCATCGTAGGCGGCCTGGACATCGGCGACAAGCCGTTTGCGCACCATCGGCAGGGTGTCGAAAAAATCTTTGAGGATGCGGTTCGTTTCGCGGTCGAGATGATCCACCTTGGGCGCGCGGGCACCGGCAACGCGGGCGGCCTCGCCAATCCAACGGTAGGGCAGGGCCCGGCGGATTTCACCATGGAGCAGGCGCCAGACCTGGCTCAGGCGCCGGAGTAGAAAAACGCCCAGATCGGCCCCGTCCACTGGGGTGGCCGTGATCTTGCCGGGAAACAGGATGTCGAGCAGAATCCGCAGCGCATTGACGCTGTTCTTGGGGGCGGGGCACTGGGTCAACAGCGCATCGGGCGCGTCGGTGTCCACATGGTTGAATAGCTCAGTCAAATGCCGCGCGGTCTCGCAAATGTCGACTTCCGGCGCACCCATGACGCAGCGACGGGAGGGGGTGGGTTTAGCTGGTGATTTCATTGGCACGTGATGGTTGCGCTTGCCGTTTTCCCGCCAGAACTGACCGTCAAGGTGTCGTTCCCCGTGCTGACAAACTCGTATTGTATTTGGGAACCTGTGGTGGCGCTCAATTTTCCGCAACTTGAATTATGAGTCCATGAATAGTTACCGCTCCCCCCGGTGGCTGTAAAAGTTATTGGGTCGGTGGTTGAGGACAGAGTGGCCGATTGTGGGTCAATCGTCACATCACCGACAGGCGTGTTAGTGATGGCGGGGGAGACGGTGGCCCGCGCAAAGATACTGCCGGCGAATCCGGGCTCGATCCAAGTGGCGTCCATCGTGGAACTCTGGTCGGCATAGCGCAGGGCACCAGTGATTTCGACGGCGGCCCCGGTGGTCGTGCGGCCTTGCAGATTAAACTGGGCGGTGCTGCCAGAAAGGGATGAAATGCTGCCTTCCCAGTTCATGCCGGCGTTGTCGTAGCCTTCGAGAACACTGCCGTATTGGAGCAGGCGCAGCCACGTCAGCATTTTTCCAGATTGCCGATTGGAGGGATAGACCAGGGTATTGGCGCCATTATTTGTTTCAGTAGAATTGCTCACACTGGCATACAGTCCCGAAAAGTCATAGATGCTGCCGCCGTCATTAGACACGACCGCGGAGGTGCTGTCGGTGGAGCCGATGTCGCAGGCACCCAGGCCCAGGGCGAGGAGGGAGAAAGCGACGGCCGCGGCCAAGGGGCCGAGGGCAGGGGGGCGGAGTAGTCTCATGGGGGTGGTCCTCGTCATATACCCGGTAAACTTCCTCCATCCGGCCGAATATTGCAAGAGTGTTTGCGAGGGAGGGGGGCGAGGGAGTCTCACGCGAAGACGCCAAGGCGCAAAGAAGGGAAGGGAGGGGAGTAACCACGGACCTGTCACGCCAGCGGCGTGATGGACACGAATGGACACTAACCTGAATAATTCATCAAGCTGCCGAATGCGATAGATTTTGATGAATATCGCTTCGTAAGGATGACGAATCGATGCGGCGTTTGGGCGGGAGGCACTTTTCAGTGATTTGGATGAGATCCGGGCACAG
>JAQUJC010000085.1 GCA_028681135.1 Kiritimatiellia bacterium
TGCGGTAGCGGCAGGTTCTCCGCCGCGTCAGTAGGCGGCCTGCATTTGATGCCGCCGCTCCAAGGCGCTCGTCCCGACACGCTTCGCGGTCGAGACTCGCTTACGCGCGCCTCACAAACCCGCCGAGGACGGCGGATTTGCGCTGGCGCTTGTCCGTCCAGTCGCGGACTCTGGACCGCTCCTGTCACCGTCCCGACAGCGCGGGGCGCGTCGGGACTGGGGGCGGGCCTTGCGGCCCACCGCGGTACAGTCTCCCAATCCCCGGACATTTTTTAACAGCCACCAACCAAAAACACGCTCCGCCCGTCGCGCCCCCGTTTCGCCTGAGTGCGACTTTTTCCTCCCTCGGGGACGGGAACCCGGCCCGCGTCCTACGCCGCACCCGCTGCGCGGTGCGGCTGAGGGCGCTGTCCGCCGCTGGCGGACGCCGGGCTCCTCGTCCCCTCGGTCGGGTCGCCCTACGGCTCACATGGGGCGCGGCGTGCTCCGCTCAACAGCCCCGAACAAACAGCCCGTAACAGGCTGAAAACAGGCGTTTTCAGCTGGTTTTCCACGGTGTGGAAAAAAGTTTTCCATACTGTGGAAAAATCTCGAAAAATGTTTCCATGGCGTGGAAAACTATGCGCCCGCCATTCGTAAGTATTACCTACTACTATCCCGCCGCCGCCTTCCGGATACCCCGGCGAGGGGCGGGGAGGCCATTTCGCCCGTAAAACGCTTTGCCCGACCCCTGTGTTTTTCCTCTCGCCAGCCGTCCCGGCTTCTGCGATAAATTCGGCAGTTCCGGGATGATTTCTCGGGCATTGTTCTTTCCGAAATCAAATTTACTGCGTTTTACGCAGTCTTCGTTTCCTCTAAAAACCACGAATTTTTGTTCGCGAAACGAGACTTGCGAGACGCGCCCAGCAATGGGCGCGGCTCCTTGTCTTGTGTTTCGCGAACGGGGCTTCGTGGTCCCTAAGAGGAGACATGGGCTTGGTGCCGTGCCCTCTTTTCTGCGCGAAACCCAGTCCTACACCAAGGAGCACCCATGAGAAATCCGAGGATGATAGTATGGTCCGCCGCAGGGATTGCCGTCGTCATGGCCATTTGTTGCGGGGCCATCGCCGCCGAGCTGTCTATTGCCTCCAAGCCCGCCGCCGTCGATGCTGGGCAGTACGCCGATTTCATCGAAACCGAGGTTTTCGATATTCAGGACTTGGCGGAGGGAGCGGAAATCCAGCGCCTGATGTTCAACCGCATGACTCCGCCGGGAGTATCTTTGATCCAGCCGATGTTTCCGCTCGTGGTGCCATTCGACGCCGAAAACTTCGACGACCAGTTTTTGGACGAACTATTCGGAGAGGACAAGAACAGCGTGGCGATTTATCCGCTCTCGCTGGCGCTGGACCCCAAGACGCGCGAAACCCTCATTTACAATGCCGAAGGGAAGCTCATCGCCGCCATCCCCGCCGACCGGATTTCCCGCGAATGGCCGGAGGATTCCGACCCGGCCCGCGTGACCCTGCAACTGGACTTGCTTCCTTCCGAGGATGTCGAGCCCTACCTGTACACGGAAAGCCGCATCGCGGATTATGAAAAAGCCAGGGCATCCAAGGCGACGAAGTCCGGCGGGATGGTCTTGCGCAGTCTGGGAGCGGGCGAGTTTGGCATTTGCAGCTTTCAGAGATTGACCAACGGCACCATGCGGCTGACCGTGACGAACGGGGCGGACGTGGCCGAAATCTACGCCTATACCGTTTGGCACACTTCAACGGTTGTTGTGGCCACGTGGACCAACGAGCAATCCAACGTGGTTACGGACACCAATACGGTATGGCATCCGGCGTCGCCGCCCTTCAACGGGCTGGAAAGCGCATGGGAATGCCTGACAACCAATCTGGTGTTGACCAATGGGGTTGGCGTGTACGAAGACGCGAACGTTTCCAGCAATGCCCGCGTGCGCTTCTATGGCGTGGCCAACCGGATGGATTCCGACGCAGACGGCTTGAGCGATGGGGAGGAATTGTTCGTCTACCATACCGATCCCAACGAGGCCGACACCGACGGGGACGGACTGTCCGACTGGGATGAAGTTCACGTGCATGGGACGAACCCGCTTAGCGTGGATACGGATGGCGATGGGATGCCGGATGGCTGGGAGATCGAACATGGCTTGAATCCCCTGGTGGACGACGGTGGCTTGGACGCAGACGGAGATGGTTTATCCAACCATCAGGAATACCTTTTCGGAACCGACCCCAACAATGCCGACACCGACGGCGATGGCCTGTCCGATGGAGAGGAGGTATGGGCCGGACTCGATCCTTTGTACAATCCGCTCCTGTACAGGCAAACCGCATGGAGTTTTACCTACGACCCCCACAACCGATTGACGGCGATGTCCTCGACGCTCGCAGGCGTATCGATGGCCTACGACGATGCCTCAAACCTGACCGCCATTTCTTGCGTCGAGGAGGAGTAACCATGAACCTCAAAACGAATGTGTTGCCCGTTTGTCTGTTTCTCTTTCTTGCCGCCACGTTGGGCCGTCCGGCCTTGGCGAGCAATCCTCCGGCGCCCGGGTTCCAGATGGCGGCGCCAACGCCTGCTTCCTTTGAGGATGCCTTGGCGGTGTTTTCAGGAGGCAGCCCCCAGCCCAGAGGGGCCGGGGCCGGCAGCGAGATAGAAATTTCGCCGGAAATCCAAGCCCTGGCGCGCGCGCTGGATAACGATCCCGTCAAAATATACGGGTATGTTTGCAACAACATCGAATATACCCCGGTGAACGGGGCCGTGAATGGGGCGACGGCTACGCTGCTTTCCAAAAGAGGCAACGACATTGATCAAAGCGCCTTGCTGATTGCCCTTCTCAAGGCGGCCGATCCGGCAAACGATGCAATGTATGCCCGCGCCATTCTATTCTATTCGACGGAGGCTTTGGCCGAGGTGTTGAACGTCGATGCCGACCAGGTGCAAAACGCGCTGCTGGTCAACCAACTGCCTGCGGACTATTGGGATACCAATACGGTTTGGACATCGCGAATCTGGGTGAGAACGACCATCGGCGGCACCGTCTACTGGCTGGATCCGGCATACGACAAGGAATACGACACCAGCGATGGGATCGACCTCCTGTCCATTGCGGGATACAGCCGGACGCAGTTTCTGGCGCGCGCTGCAAGCGGGGCGACGGTCACGTCCAATTCGATCCGCAACGCAAACGAGGCGAACATCCGCTCCGACCTTGCTTTATTCAGTTCCAATCTTGTGGCCGACATCCGTTCCCAGCACCCCAACGACGACGTTCTCGAAGTTCTGGGGGGACGGAAAATCAGGCGGAAATCCATTTCGGCGTTGCCGTCCATGCTGCCTTACGACCCTCTCATGCACGAGCCGAGTTACGTGACCGGGACCGTTTTGCCTTCCTATTTCTACTGGAAGCTCTCGGTTCAGCTTCCCGGCCTTGCCTATAAAACAAACCTCTTTGAACTCGCGGGCAAGCGGGTTTCCGTATTCTTCACCGGGGCGAACAACGCCCCGCAGTTGTGGGTGGATGGTTCCGTGAAGGCGACCGGCAGCGCCACGACGACGGGGCAATTTTACAACATGACGGTATCCCTGGAGCGCTTCAATCCCACCAACTACGTCACGACGAATTCTTGCATTCTGCAGGTGAAGAGCGGCGGATCCTACAACCTCCTCAACGATTTCGGTGCGGCCAGTCCGGCGGTGATCGGCCGGGCGGCGCAACGCCTGGCCCGGGACCGTGCGGCGGGCATGTCCGAAAGCTCGGAGGCCGTTCGCGGCGGGACGCTGCATTTGATGGGGCTTTCCTATGGCAACCAGTTCAAGAAACAAGAGGGATTGATCAGTTCGCTGAACCGCGTGTCCACCACGTTGCACTGCCTCATCGGTCTGGTGGGCCAAGAAGAGGGGTATTACATCGACGTGCCCCTCGCCAGGGGCGGCTCCCACCATCGCAGCGGCGACATGGCCAAGGCCAGGGCTTGTTTTCGGAGCACCGCCATGCTCCACAGCGCGCTGGAGCACGGCATGCTCGAACAGATGCAGAAAACGAACCAGGCGGCTGTTTCCACCGTGAAATTGCTGGGTCTGGGCAATGCCAACAACAAGGAAACCTATCTCGCCACAAGCAACAACTGGGCGACCGTTCGGCCCCAACTGACCAACTACACCACCCAGGAATTGGCCCGTCTCGTTTCATACCTGAATGCGACAAACACGCTGATCCTGCCGAAGGATGCCGCCATTGGCCTGGGGCAATGGTCGGGGGTTGGCTACGTCGCATCCGGGGACGACATTCAGGCCATGATGATCACGGGGGGCTACAACGGAGGCTATAGCGCTACGATCGGAGACGTTATGAGCATCCTGGCGCAGGCGGCGGCCTTCGGCAACCATATCCAGGCCCCATCGGTTGGCATCACCATCACGCCGAGCGCGGAACCGGTCAATCTGGCCACCGGCGAGTACTTTTACGACAGCGTCGATCTCGAAATGGGCGGCGCGGAACCGCTGGGCATCCGGTTCGCCCGGCATTACGATTCGGGACAAGTCGGTCGGGACGGCCCCTTGCGACATGGATGGACGCACAATTACGACATTCGCGCGACGGCCCACAGCAATCCCGATTTCGCGTTGGGCGGACGGCAAGCCACGGATGCGGTCGCCCTTGCCTTGTACGGCCTGATCGGCGCGGATCTTCTTGAAAACGATTGGACCGCGCGGGGGTGGCTGGCCACTTCGCTGGCGGCCCAGTGGGCGATGGATCAGATGATCGAAAATGCCGTTGCCATCCAGATGGGCAGCAAAAGCGCGGTCTACGTCAGGCTGCCCGATGGAACCTACAATCCTCCGCCCGGCGTGGCGGCCACTCTCGTCAAAAGCAATGGCGCGTATCGCCTGGAAGAGCGTTTTGGCGTGAGATATGATTTCAACTCCAGCCACCGCATCGGCACATGGCAGGATGCCAGCGGAAATACGCTGGCGTTTTCCTACAATGCGCAAACCAATCTCGCCGCCGTGACCAACGGCTTTGGTCGCGGACTGTCTTTGACCTATTCGGGAGCAACGCAGTTGACCGCCGTAGCGGATTCCTCGGGGCGGAGCGTGTCGTACGGCTACAACGCGGGGAATCTCACGAGCTACACCGACCCCGACGGCCATGTCTGGACCTATGCCTACGACAGCAACCGCTGGATGCGCGCGTTTGCCGATCCGCTCATGCAGGTGACCGCCACCAATACGTTTGATGCCCTAGGCATGGTTGTAACCCAGAAGAACGCGGCGGGAAACGCGTGGGCGTTTTTCATCGCGCCGAACTGGCGCAGCGTCGAGCAAGACCCCTTGGGCGGCCGAATCACCTACACGTTTGACGAGCATGGACGCCAGCTTTCCTCGGAAGACGCGGTGGGCAACTGTCGCCGCATTGCGTACGACGGGCAGGGGCGGGCGACCAACGTGCTTGATCCCAGAGGTTTTCCGTCACGCTATCAGTACGATGCCAACCAGAACCTTACCAATATGGTGGATGCGCTGGGCCACTCCACGGCTTTGGCCTACGACGCCCAGCAACGGTTGGTCATGGTTCGCGACGCCTTGGGCAACGCTACCCATTACCAATACGACGCCAGCCACCGCGTCACCAATGTGGTGGATGCTTTGGGCAACCAGACGGCGACCGCCTATTATGCCAATGGGTTGCCGCAATCGGTGGCCGGGCCGCGCGGTGACGTGACGGCCTACACCTACGACGGGTTCGGGAATCCCGCCACAATCACCCGTACGGACGGCGGCACGGAAACGCTCACTTGGAATGCTCGCGGCGACCTTTTGACGCGGATCGATGCCAACACCAACACGACCACGTTCACCTACGACCGGCGGCGGCTGTTGACGTCCGAGCGCGACCCCTTCCAGCAGCGAATCACCAACGTCTACAACGCCGCCGGATTGCTGGTGACGAATATCGGCAAGCGCAACGGAACCAACATCACGACCTATACGCCGACCTACAAGGTGGCCAGCATCCGTTACCCCAACGGGGGCGTTGTCTCGAACTTCTACGATGCGGCGGACCGGCTCGTCCGCGTCCGCGATCCGCTGGGGTTCACCACGACCAATCAATACGATTTGGCCGGGCGCTTGGTTCGCGTGATCGATCCGCTCGGGAATGCCGTCAGCAACGCCTACGATTCCGCCGGGAACCTGGTTTCCGTTCGCGATGCCGCCGGAAACATCGCCTCCAACCAATATGATGCGCTCAACCGTCTTGCGCGGGCGTTCAATCCCCTGGGCCACGTGGTTTCCAACGGATACGACGCGGTCGGCAGGCTGGTTGCCCAGATCGACACGAAGGGCATCCTGACCGAATACGAGTTCGATGCGCTGGGCCGCCGAACCCTCGAGCGCCGGGCCGGAATCGAACACCGTTTCGAGTACGACGCGGCCGGAAACCGAACCGCCTACGTCAATCCCAAGGCCGAGCGGATGGGCTTTGGTTTCGACAAGATGAACCGGCTCGTGGCCGAAACCAATGCCGTGGGCCAGGTGACGCGGATGGTGTACGATGCCGCCGGAAACCTGCGGCAGAAGATCAACGCCAACGGCCAAACCAATTTCATGGCCTACAACGCGCTGAACCAGTTGACCAACCGCGTGTCCGGCGCGAAAACCGTTTCCTTCTGGTACGATCCCAACGGCAACCTGACGAATATGGTGGACAGTCTCGGCACGACGCGCCAGTCTTTCGATGCGATGAATAGTCTTGTCCAGGTCGTGGACCCCTTCGGGCAAACCGTCAGCAACCAGTACAATCTGGCGGGACGCCGGACGCAGATCGTTTATCCCGGCGGCAAATCGCAGACGTTCGCCTACGACGGCGCTTCCCGGCTGACCAACGTGCAGGCATCGGCCTTCGGGCTCACGGCGGCTTCGTACGGCTACGACTCGCGGAACAACCTGACGGGCGCGAGCTTGCCGGGCGGGCTGGTTGCCGCCCAATCCTATGATGCGGCGAACCGCCGCTTGGCATGGTCGGTTTCCAAGGGCGGAAGCAACCTGCTGGCGCGTACCGCCGCCCGCGATCCGCTGGGATTCAGGACCAACGAAACGATTGCCGCTGGTGTGGACGCCTTGGCGGGGGCCGCGACCCAAACGCGGACGCACGATGCGGCGGACCGGATCACCGGTTTGACCCAATCCGGACCGGACGTAAACCGCGTCCCCTCTTTCGATGCGGCGGGGAACGTGACGCAGCTTGTCGTTTCGGCCATGGGGCAAACCTTCACGACGCGCTATTCGTACGACTCTCTCAACCGCCTGAGGGCCGTAACGCATTTGCGCAATGCGCCGGACGCTTCAACCGTGACCGCCGCCGTCACGCAGCTTGAATACGACGGCCAAGGGCTTCTGCTGCGCATCACCGAAAACGGGAACGTCCGCTGCCTGGTCCGCGACCGGGTTAATCAGCTTGCGCGCCCCATTGTCGAAATGGGCGCGACGACCAACGCCGTCCGCTGGTTCGTATGGGCCAACGGCAAGCTTCTGGCGCAGGTCGCCAGCAACGGGATCATCCGCGTGGCGCATTCCGATGAACTCGGGAAGATTCTGGCGCTGACGGACGGCAACGGGATACTGACGGACGAGTACGCCTACCAGCCCTATGGTCGGCTCATTGCCCGCAGCGGCACAACGGAAATGCCGTTTGCCTATATGGGCGACTATGGCGTCTGGAACGCCGGGAATGGCCTCTACCTCACCCGCCACCGCGCCTACGACGCCAACCTCATGCGCTTCCTCCAGCCCGACCCCATTGGGCTTGATGGGGGGTATAATCTGTACGCCTATGCGAAAGGTGCGCCGGCTGTATTTATTGACCCTCTAGGTTTATGGGGCATTCAATTTGGTGAAAACGGAATAAACATAGGTGTTGGGCTCCCAACATTACTCTTCACAGCCGATGCGTGGTGGGCCGCTAACCAGGGTGCGGCGGCTGGGCTGGATGGGATGATACCAGTTTTCAATCCTTTTACAGATGTTTATGCCGACGCTAGTGGCAATATCCCGCTGGATTATCAGATTAGTCAATTCCTTGGCTCATTCACCCGCACCATTTTCTTGGGGGCAGTTAATGCAAGTATAGCGGAGGGAATTCTTTCCACCTCTGGTCAAAGCTTAGAAGCCATATCGAGTCTTGACCGTTTCCTGTTTAATCAAGCATGGCTTGGGCAGGTTGTTTCCGAGACAGCGCCAACATGGGTTAACATAGTTTATGGTGTTGCCAGTGCGGGTATCAATCTCGGTTCCGTTTATGACACCTGGCAGCAAATACAAGGCCTCGCATCATCAAATATGACGCCTGGTAAATAAAAAGAATGGAGCTATATGTGAAAGAAATATTCCCGATAACTCTACTATTTTTTCTCATATTTATCGTTCCGTTGTTGTATCTCGGCCGTAACCATCCTAGGCGCATAGATATTCCGAGGACAATTACGATTGCATCAGTTGTTGAGGCCATATTTGGCATCCTGATTATTATCTATTCTGTTGGCGCAATGCTTCGGCTCTATCCCTCTCCTACAGATGTGATTTCGCCTGAATATGTTTTTTTAATGGGGTTTTCAATTTCCATGATCTGGCTTATAATGGCTTCTCAATTGAGCAAAGGCGGAATACATGCTCGAAGAATGTGTTTGGTGATGTCGTTGCTCCGCATTCTAAGTGTTTATGGTATTATATTTTCAACAGTCACAATGTATCTTCTGTATTTTCATCGGAATTCCAATGATTTCTATGGTAAATCTATTCTCTAACAAGTTCGATAAGCCATAGGCTTATATTAAACACATTATTAATCCCGATCTA
>JAQUJC010000086.1 GCA_028681135.1 Kiritimatiellia bacterium
TATTGGCCCTGCATGCTCAAGGCCATGGGCTTGGAGATGCCGCGGACTGTTTTTGCCCACGGTTGGTGGCTGACCGGTAATGCCAAGATGAGCAAAAGCGTGGGCAATGTGGTCAATCCGATGGATATGATGGAGCGCTACGGGGTGGATCCATTCCGCTATTTTCTCATGGCCGAAATGGCAATGGGGCAGGATGCCACTTTTTCCGAAGAAGCGTTTGTGCGCCGCTACAATGCCGATTTGGCCAACGACCTGGGCAACTTGCTCAATCGCGTTGTCAGTATGATCGGTAAATACTGTGAAGGTCTCCTGCCTGCGCCGGCTCCCGGTGCCTTTGAAGAGGGCCCTGTCGCGGAGCTGTTTACCCAGGCCCAAGCGGCTACGGAGGGGATGAAGACGGCCCTGGATACCTTCACTCTGCATGCCGGGGTGGCCCAGGTCATCGAGGTTATCCGTGCGATTAATCGTTTTATCGAAGTCCAGCAGCCATGGGCTCAGGCTCGCGCCGCAGATGCCGGCCCTCTGCACACGACCCTGTATGCCGCCGCGGAGGCCTTGCGCGTGTGCGCCGGGCTGCTGATGCCGCTGATGCCCAGCAAAATGACCGAGTTGCGCGCTGCACTCGGAATGGAGAGTCCCATGACTGTGAATCCTGACGAATTATCCCAATCGGAAGTGTTGAAGCCCGGAGAAAAAGTGGGTGCTCCCGGCGCTTTGTTCCCACGCATTGAGGCCGCCGTGCCGGGCTCCCCGGCGACGACCCCGCAGGCCGCTGAGACTCCACCTGCCCCATCGGATGCCACAACGCCCCCGCCGGGAACCCTTGGCAATCCGGAAGGGGTGATTACCTATGATGATTTCACAAAGGTGCAATTGCGCACGGCCAAAATTATGGGTGCCGAGGCCATCGACGGCGCAATAAAACTCTTAAAGCTGAACGTGCTGATGGGGGATGAGCGACGGCAGATCGTTGCGGGCATTGCCCTGTACTACAAGCCAGACGACTTGATTGGCAAGACGGTGGTGGTGGTGTCAAATCTGCTGCCGATCAAGCTGCGCGGCGTAGAAAGCCAAGGGATGTTGCTGGCGGCCAGCAAAGGCGAACGCCTGCGTTTGGTCACCGTGGACGGTGATCTCTCCAGCGGTGCCGTCGTCAAATAGGCCACGAGCCGGGCGGGGCTTGGCTTATATCAGCGCCCCGAACAAACGGTCCTGTTCAGTACAGGGGGGGGCAGATGTGCCAGGGCGAGGAGCTTTTCACGTTTTTTTCTTTTTAGGGGGGCTGGCCTTCCCCTGCCGCTGCTTGCGATGGCCGGGGGCTGGGGACGGTTTACGCTTGGGCTTGGATTGAGGCTTCTCACCGGGTTTGTGGGCGCGCGATGTGGTTGTCTTGCCACGCGAGGAACGGGCGGCCTTTTTCCCCGAGCGGCGGGGGGGGCGTGATTGGACTCCGGGCATAAAGAAGTCGACGCGCTGACGATGTTCATCGACGGCCGCCAGGCCGACCTCGATGGGCTGGCCGAGGCGGAAGGGAGAGCCCTTCCGGGCAGAGGCCGAATATCCGTCCCCCGAGAGGTAGTAGCGTTCGCGGCCGAGGGCATGGTAGGGCAGCATGCCCTGCTGCAGGGTGTCTTTCAATTCAACGATGAGCCCCTTGGGATTGAGCGAGGTGATGGTCCCGGCGTAGGGGCCCGTTTCGCCTTTTTCGAGAAGCGAGGCAAAGTAGCGGATGCGCTTGATCTGGATGGATTGGGTTTCCAGTTCCGCGGATTCCCGTTCGGTGGCGGAGCAGTGGATCGCGAGCTTTTCGATTTCCGCCTTTGAATAGACGGGTTTTTTCCGGCCTTCTTCGATGCCGATGAGAATGCGGTGCAAGACCAGGTCGGGATAGCGTCGGATAGGAGAGGTGAAATGGGCATAGTGCTCGAAGCCCAGGCCGAAGTGCGGGCGGCTGTCCGTTTCGTAGACGGCGCGCTTCATATTGCGCAAGAGCGTCAGCGTGACGATAAACTGGTCGGGTTTGCCCAGAACTGAGCGGGCAATGCGATTCAGATCGTGGGCATTTTCTGGGACGGTGCGATGCCCGAGGGTTCGCAATTCGTCGGCCATGCGGCCCCATTGTTCTTCATCGGGCTCATCGTGGACACGGTAAATCCCGGGAATGCGAGCCTGGACTATTTTGGCGGCAACCACGCGGTTGGCGGCGAGCATACACTCTTCGATGAGGTTATAGGCCTCGGTGGCACCGCGTTGAGTAAAGCCGACGGGATCGCCTTGATCGTCGAGGATGCATTTAACTTCAGGCATGGAGTAGTCCAGCGCGCCATTGCGGAAACGCAGGGTGCGGACTTTGCGCGTCAATTTTCGCAGGTTACGCAAGGCCCCTCGAACCTCTTCGGGTATGCCGTCGAGTCGGTCATGGTCTAAAAAGTCTTGCACCTGCTCGTAGGACAAGCAGGCATTGGAACAAATGACGGAGCGGTACGTTGCGGAAGATTCAATATGTCCTTGCGCATTGAAGACCATGTCAACGGTATGCGTCAGATGGTCTTCGCCTGGTTGCAGGCTGCACACGCGCACGGTCAAGTCTTCGGGCAGCATCCGGACCACGCGGTCCACCAGGTACGTGCTATTGCCACGACGGAGCGCCTCGCGGTCAATTTCCGACCCTGGCTTGACGTAGGCGGCCACATCCGCAATATGGACCCCAAGGCGCAAGCGCCCGTTGGGGAGCGGTTCGATGGAAACGGCATCGTCATAATCATGGGCGGTGGCGGGGTCAATCGTCATGATTAGCCTGGCGCGCAGGTCCGTCCGGGTTGTGTCCTTCAGGACGCCGGAACGGGGGGGGGGTGACACCTTGCGCGCGGCCTTTTTAACTGGGCCAGGAAATTCCTCCGAGAGGCCCCGGTCCAGCATCAGGGCGGGGATGTCGTTTTCGGGGGCGTCGGGATCACCGAGGTCTTCGACAAACGTTGCCGTGACGGGTTGACCTTCCGAGGGGTCATCTTCGGTGATGCGGGCCACCACCAGATTCCCCAGATGGGCTTCCAGTTTTTTGGGATTGTCGGTCAGTTTGATATTGGTGCGCAGGAGGGAATCGCGGGGTACCACATAGGCGTAGTACGGCGTGGCTTGCAGAATGCCGACTACCCATTGGCGTTTGCGTTCGACAACGCGTAGGACGCGGGCGGCGCGGGTGTCCGGCTGGGCACCAAACATGCGCACCGACGAATCGCGGCGGATAGGCAGGGCCAAGATGCGGTCGCCATTCATGGCCACGCCAACGACGGCCGGATCGATCCACAGTGGTGCCACATTGGGATCGTCAGGAATAATCCAACACGAGCCGTTGAGGCGGACACGGAAGATGCCAGCGAGCTGCCCGGCCGAAGCCGGCGCGCTGCCCCAGCGGCCGCCGCGGAGCGAGGCCACAATGCCCTGGCGTTCTAGTTGACGCAGAGTGTTACGGAGTTGCCCGCGTTGGCCCGCCGCTAAGCCCAGCTTCTTGGCGAGGTCGCGCTCGGGGAGAGGGGTGTATTTGGGAGAGGAAAACAGCGCAGCCACGCGGTGCGCCAGATCGTTGTGTTTTGTCATAGAAATAGGATAATGGGCGAAGATGCCGGGTGCTGGCGAGAAGAAACTCTCACATCACGGTGAACCAATTTGTCTGTCCCGTGTGGGTATCCAGCAGCAAGACGGTAGGAGGGCCCCAGCGCGGCCGGGCGCAGGAGCCGGGATTCAGCAAAAAAGTGGCCCCCGTGTGTTTGCCGCTGGGCCGATGGGTATGGCCGGTGAACACATACGCAAACTGGCCGGACGTGACAGCGATCTCGAGGCGGCGGCGGTCGTGGCCGTGCAGCACTGTGCAGCGGTGGCCGCCTGCCTCAAATTCAGGCTGGATGCTGCGTTCGATGCCAGGGAGGTTGGCAACAAAGCGTTCATCTCCGGCAGAGGCGTAGTCACAATTGCCCAGGGCGATGTAAGCATGCAAATCATGCGTTTGGCAGACCGCCGACACGAGACCCACAACATCCTCGCCTGCATCGCCGCAATGAACCAGACACTCGGCCCCCTCGGCCACGAGCAGATCAAGCGCACGGCGGGTTTCGGGCAGATGGTTATGGGTGTCAGACAGAATACCGATTTTCATACGTGGCCCATTGTGACCTGCGGCTGTGTCAAGGCAAGTTGTTTTCTGGAGCATCTTCTGGAGTCATCACGGAGGGGCTGCGTGTTCACGCAAAAAACGCTCACCGTCGCGGGAACAAAGGTGGACAAGCCCACGTTGCGCGTCGGCGGCACCTCAGGAAATTATCTTGTTTGCCAGCCGCAGCCTGTCCATATTGCCCGGCGAGATGAATCGGACTGTTTTTTTTGAGCATTTGGCCGCGGGCGCGGATCCGCTGGCGATTTTGCCGGAGCACGAGCCGCGCATGGAACGGATGCGCAAGCGCTTGGGTGATTTGCGCGGCAAGCGAATATTCGAGCCAGGCTGCGGGGCGGGGCCCCTGACGAAACGCCTGGCGGAGTGGGTGGGCGCGACCGGGCATATTCTGGCTGTGGATAGCAGCCCCAGAATGGTGGCCCGGTGTCAACAAGCGCTGGCGGCATACGGGCATGTCCAGATCGTCCAGGCCAATCTCGAAGAGCTGGAACTGGAACCGGGGGCCTGGGAGATCATTCTCGCCTTTCGCGTTTATCCTCATCTGGAGAATCCGTCTCGCTTTCTGCACCAATGTGCGCGCGGCTTGGCCCCGGAGGGAGACCTGATCATTGCCAATCTCGAGGGCAGCGCCGAACTCAATGCCATGCACGCCTGTTTGCCGGGGGTTGGTCAAGACCGGATGCCCTCTGGCACCGAGTTAGCGGCTGACCTCCAGGCCATGGGGTGGCAGGTTGCCGACTTGACGGATGTCGCAGATGACTTTTTTCTTCGCGCGCGTCGAAGCTGAATCCCAACCCGGACTCCCATCCAACGGATGGAAGCCCGGCAGTAGGTGACGTGTAAAGCAACGTCAACGCGTGAAGACAAACACCTCGCCGGGGTCGCCCATCGTCAGCGTGTCGCCATCGACCGAGTACGGTGTGCGATCGGTTTCACCGTCGCTGACCACCGTGATGACGCCGTCATCAGCGCTCCACGTGCCGGTGTCGGTTTCCGCGTTGCCTTCAATGGTGGTGATCATTTCCAATGACCCGTTGTTCCGGAAGGTCACGACCAGCGAGACCGTGTCGCCCAGGGTCTGTCCGTTGAAGGTCTGAGCCCGCCACGTGCCCACCAAGGGATCGCGGTCGCTACTGCTGCTGTCGCTGTCGCAGCCCAGCCCGGCCAAACCTATTCCCGCTCCCAGCGCCAGTACCAGAATCCATTGCATCCATTTCATGAGACCTCCTATTTTGTTTGATGTGGCGACCCAGTTGGAATTTCCAACTAATTGGGAGTTTGCGCTTTTGAGCGACGCACGCAAAGCCGGAAATGAAAAAAAATTCAAAAAGAATTTATCGATCAGCAACCAACAACCCCCACCGAACGAAAGGTCTGTTGGTTTTGGCGTGGGTTTTAGAGTTGGCGAATAAGAGGGCGAACGTGTAGCCTAAGGGTGGAGAAGGAACAGGAGGCGAGATATGATAGCCATAGTGAAACGATTGAGGCGTGGACTCGGGGTGCTGCTCGTGTGCGGGGCGGTGGGATTGACGGGGGGGTGTGATGATGACACCTACAGCCGGGATCCGCTTGATGGGCAGGGGCTGCTGGTGGTGGATAACTTTACCGGAAGCCGGCTGCGGGTCTACATTGACGGCGAACGCGTGGACAATGTCAGCTCGGGACGACACCGCTACTACGATTTGGAGCCGGGAATCTACCGGGTGGCACTGGATGGCAGCGATACCGATCGGTCGTGGGCGGGCGATGTGGATGTACTGGAACGCCGTCGATCCGTAATGGAAGTGCGTAACTATATCGGCGACTACCGCTACTACGATATCCGCGTGTATTTCGATTAACCTGGATGACAGCCTGGACAGCCGGGGGAGGCAACCATCAACGATCGCCTTTGGCCGGGCTTGGCGATTTGAATCGGCTCAGGATGATCATCCACAACTCCCGGACGCCGTCGGACGCGCCGGGTTGCAAGACGGATACCACGTGCCAGCCCGTGGCGGCGAAGGCATTCAGGGCGTCTTCGAGTTTGGCAGGGCTGAAGCCGTCGGCGAACCGTTCGTCGGACTGCGCAAGCACCTTGTATTCTCGTTGCTTCGAGCTCTGGCGGCGAGCGGATTGCGGTGGCTTGGGCATTTTCAGTTTGCGCAGATCTCGTCGAGGGGTGACGGGTTGCGGTGGTCGGGGCAGCTTATGGGATTTCTGGACCTCGACCACTTCCCCACATGACGGACAGTCGATCAACTGCCCCAGCATCTCGAAGGGCTGTTCAAGGGCCGCGTTGCAGTGGATACAGCGGAATTGGATGCGTGCCATCGTCGTCTCCCTTCATTACCCAGGCGGCTGGGGCTGGTAGGAATATAGCAGAGACGGCTTGCCTCTCGCAACTGCAACAAGCCCTGTCGTGTCCTGAGTTTGACTGATTTTGGCGGGTCGCTTTACTTGAAGATGGCATCGACCGCTTCGGAGGCTGCGCGCGTGCCAACCCCGCCTGTGAATCCTCCGACGGCGGCCTGCACGGTTGCGCCGAGTATCGATTTGAGCCGGTTGCCCCAACTGTTTTTGCGCTGTTCCAGGGCCTCCGCCTCTACGCTCGCAAGTTTTTCGGCCTGCCGCCGCATGTTATCGGCCTCGGCTTGTGCGGCGGCGGCTTTTTTAGCGGCATATTCCTGCTCGGCGGCCTCGCGCTCCTGAGCCATTTGCTGCATGCCCGCCATGGCTTGGTCGCGCACCTTCTGCCGCTTATCTTCACGGGACTGCGCCAGGGCGCCCAGCGGACTGCTGGTCTCCATCTCGCCCCAATCGTTGCGCTCCGGCGCGGGTGCTTCCGCCGCGCGTAACGGATTGCTCGGACGAGCGGGCGGTGGCGGCGGGGCGGCGGCCGTCTCCGAGCGGGTCAGCCACAGGGGCAGCGGGATGGCGGTGCTGCCACGAACGCGCATGTCGGCCCAGGTTTGGATTTCCGCCAGTAAATCCGCTCCCGCTTGCAGATCATCCATGAGTTCCAATTGCGCCACCTGCGCGCGCAAAGCTTCGTAAGAGTGTGGCGCCGACGGATAGGCGCTGCGAAGTTCTTCCAAGAACACGGGGTCGGCCTGTTGTTCGGCCGAGGAAATTTGCGACACGAAGGTCTCAAACTTTTCGCGGGCCGTTTCCCCCAGCGCTTGCTCCAGGCGGGTACGGACGGTGGTGTGTTGTTGATCGGACCACTGATTCAGTGCCGCCCGAACCTCTGCCTGTGCGGGTTCATCGAGGTCGTTGCCAAGCGCGATGCCCTGGGCTTGGACCTGTCCCGTTATCAGAAAGTGGGTGTAGGCCTGAAGCAGCGGCGGGATTTCTGTGGGACGGAAAGACGGGACCTGCGCCATCGCGCTGGTGCCCCAGGTAATGGCCAGCAGGCCGAGAATGAACGGAATTGTTTTCATGGCGACCTCGTTATTGTCGTTCTCATTTGCGTCATCGCGCCTTCTATTGTTGTCGTGTGAGCCTTGAGGCCTCTCCTGAGTCACTTTTCCCACTTTGCTTTTTGCTCGCGCATCCACTGCTCACAGCAGCTCTCGCAGGCATGGTTAATTTTGCCCGACCAGATCACGGTGCCGGAAGCATCATGGGCGTTATAGCTGGCCCCGCCAATGGATTCGCTTACTTTGCCGCACACGGAGCAGGTCCAGTTCGCTTTGCATTTTTCGCACAAGGTGATCGTGTTGCCTTCTGCCGTGCTATAAAAGCGGGCGGGGACCGCTTTGCAGAAATCACAGGCTGGCAAGTCGGTGAGGTCCGGTGTCCGCTCTACTTCGATCATGGGCGGCGCGGCACCCTGCGGAGCAGGAGTCGGTTTGGAGGCCGGGCCACTGGATGCCGCCGGTGTCGTTTTCGCACCCGATGATGCGGGGGGGGAGCTGGACGGAGCGCGTGAGGCGGCGGGGGATTGTTTCGAACCCCCGGATGAAGCGGCGCTGGCCGATGAACCGCTGCTGGGTGTGGCCGCCGTCGCGGTGGGCGGTTCCGGTTCCGGTTCCGGTTTGGAATGCCCCGCAAAGATGGCATCACCCGCTCGTTCGCCGAGGCCCGAGCCAAGGGCCCCAGCCGTGGTGACCAACCCTTGTTCCACCCCCTTGATGAGGCCCTCGACCACGACGTTTTTGCCTTCCGCCTGGGCCACACGGGTGGCGCTGTCGCGTTGGATTTTGCCCGCCTCCTGACCACCACTATCGACGGTGGCTTTGGCCTGCCGAAGCTGATCATCACCCGCCCTGGCCGCATTCTGCATCTGCTGGTTTGCATCCATGCTTTCGAGTCCGGCCCCGACGGTCTTGGCTGTCTTCTGTTCGCGCTCTTTTGTCAGATTGTCGAGGGTCCGCGTACCGGTTTCGGTCACCGTGCCTTGCGAAGCCGGTTCGGCTTGCTGGAGTCCCTCGGCCGAGCCAAAGGGCCATTCCATGGTGCGCGAACAGTCGGGAATGCTCAGATTCTCAACTGTAATGACGTCCACACCACTGTCCTGGCCCAGTGTGCGAGTGACGGTGGCCCGTTCATTGACGCCTTTGGCCGTGGCGGTCCACCCGTCCGACCCCTTGACCGTGATCTGCACGGTATCGCCTTCACAGCCTTCCACCCAGTAGCTCTTTGTCATCTGCCCCCCGGCGATGGTTTGGCCATCGGCATCGGTCATGC
>JAQUJC010000087.1 GCA_028681135.1 Kiritimatiellia bacterium
GTTGCGTAACAGGGCGATTATGATAGGTTTCACGATGTTCTGAACAGGCGCGAGCGTAGCTCAGTGGTAGAGCGCCACCTTGCCAAGGTGGCTGTCGTGGGTTCGACTCCCATCGCTCGCTCCATTTCTTTTTTCCCGCTTTTATTGGGGTTTTTGCCTTATTTTTGGCACTTTTCGCCCTCTGACCCGTCTCCGGCCCTTCTCCCCGATAAACGCCCATTATGGCACTTTTTGGCAGGTGATTTGTCAAAATTGTCAACGCCAACCCCAGACGGTCAACCTGCCGAAAACCGGGTTTGACAATTTCCCCCCCCGTTTTGTCAAAAAAAACCCGCCGCCAGCATCGCCGGCGACGGGGGGGGGTGGTGGCGACCTATGCCGTCGCCGATTCCGGCGCGTCAACCGGGTCTTCGTGCTGGTGGACGTTCGGCCTCGGGGGCGTCGCCGTCGCCCGCCCGTCCAGTACGGCCCGCCACGCATCGCAATAGGCATCCGTCGCCGCCGGGCATCGCGTTTTGATCTTCCGGCATCGCTTCACCAATCGCGGCCAGTCCTTCGGCCTCGCCTCTCCCGCCTTCCGTCGCCGTTCGGCCAGGTCTCGGCCCGTGTCGGTCATCGCGCAGAGGAATATGCCCGAGTAAGAGCAACCCCGCCACGCCACCAGGCCGCCCACCAGGAGCGGCAGAACAGCGTCATAGACCCCGCCAGCCGAATCCGGCAACCGCGGCAGCCCTAGACCCTGCCGGTGGGTGGGCGAGAGTCCGGCAAGCTGGGCCTCGGATACGTAGCCCCCCGGATTCCACCGCACCTCCTCCGGCGCGTCATGGATGAAGTCCAGCCCGCAAAGCGAATCTGCCAGCACGGGCAGTCCGCACAACCGCCGCGCCTCATCCAGCCCCGCCGCCGTCAGCCCGGCCCGCTTTCCGCCCGCCGTCACCAGCACCAGCCCCAGCCCGGCCAGCCGGTCCCTCGCCCTCTGGTACGCCTTCCGCTCCGCCGCATCCTCGCCGGGGTTGCGCCACGGCATCGCCCCGTCGCTGTCGTGGTAATCTTCTCTGTTTTGCCAATCGGCTTGCAATGCCGCGCCCTTCAGCGTGGACGGTTCATGGAGCGCATCCGCTGCGCCTAGCAGGTGGCCCAGTGTGGCCTTTTCATTCGTTTTCATTGTGTTTCCTTTCGTTTTGGTCATTTGTCCACTTGTCCGGTGGGGCATATTTTGTTTTTTGTGATGCCGAGGGTATGGGGTCGCTCGCAGGCACCCAGGAGGACCCAATGCCACCCCCCCTTGGCCCCAGGATGCTCTGTAAGGCGTCGGGGCGTCGGCGTGGCGTTCTGGTTGGCTCATGGTTCAATATGCCCGCT
Source organism: Kiritimatiellia bacterium (assembly GCA_028681135.1). Taxonomy (GTDB): domain Bacteria; phylum Verrucomicrobiota; class Kiritimatiellia; order CAIQIC01; family Lenti-01; genus JAAZFE01. The sequence continues at coordinate 1,363 of JAQUJC010000087.1, forward strand.
ATGCAGACGGCGCGGGCGTACCGGGTATTTATAGGGCGTCGCCGCACTCGACGCTGCGGTCGGGGAACAACCAAACCCGCCGCGCAATTTTCAATCGATTTCGCAGCCGCAGCAGGGGCAATAATAGACCGTGCCGCCGGATGGGGTTTTCTTCGCGATGGCATGGACGGCCGCGCCACAATTCGTGCATCGGATTATGATTCGCATGGGTCGGGTTCCTTTCGGTTTTGTGTTTCGGCATGGATTTGCGCAACGGCGCCCGCCGATAGCGACCGGCGCTCCTGTAGTGCGGATGCAACGGCCCGGACGCTGGCACTGTGCGGGCGCAGCAGGCGCCACGCACACGCGGTAGCAAGCTGCCGCCAAGCGTTCGCGGCTTCGATGCTTGGGTATCGGCCCAGCGCCGCCGCCGCCGCCGATTCGATCAAAGCGGCGTCGGGTCCGCTGACGACGATGAAACCGGGTCCGGCTGCATGGGTGACGACTATGCCCTCGCCGACCTTGCCGGACGCGTAGATGGTGCAATCGTCTAGGATCGACTCCATCGGCTTCCCCGTCCAACGCCCATGCAGGCGCGTCGCCGTATGGATTTTGAAGTTGGGCACTGTCGCCGGGTCCGGTGGCGTCTCGGGGGTGGTGGCCCCGCCGCCGCCATCGAAGAGGGTGCAGGCCATCGGATGGCCCAGCAGCAACGCGGCGACGGCGTGGCCGCTTTCGTGGATGGCCGTCCTGTGTTCCGTTTCGGGGGTCATGCCCAGCGCCCAGCGAGCAAGACTTCGTCGATGGCCCGGCCCAGGTCCAGACAACCGCCGACCGATGAATGCCGCGTGACTCCGCCCGCCAGGGCTGCGGCACGTTCCCAAAAGTCCCGGCGCACCCTCTGGTGATCGCGATTGGCCCGGCCTCGTTCGGTGGCGTCGCGCTCGGCTGCCTTCCATGCCGCGGTCAGGGGCAGGGATTTCCGCGCCCATGCAGCGGCTTGGGCTTCGGTCTCGAAGCAATCCCGGCCCAGCAGCTTGAACAAGGCTTTCCCCGCCTTGTTCGCAGCCGGTGAAACGTGGTCCGGCAATTTCTGGGCAATCAATTCCTCAAAAATGAGCAACTCGTTGTGGACCTCGCCCAGCTTTTCCAGCGCCTCGCGCTTGGGTTGGGCGTGTTCCGTGCCGCGTTCCTGTTCAAGCTGTCCGATCAGTCGCCCAGCGCCCTTCATGAAGCGCTGCCGTTTTTCGTGGTCCGGCGGCTGGGGCTGGTACGGATCGACGGTGCTGATAACGATTCCGGCTCCGGTGGCGGGTCCCGAGATTTTCAGTTTCTTACTCATTGGTGTGTTCCTTTGTGGTTACTTGTGGTGTTCATCCGGCGTTGTGCCGGAAAAAGCGGTTGCGATTCTGCGGGCGAATCTGGCGGTTGCGGCGTCTAGCGGCTTCTGGTGGGTTCCGCCGCCTATGACGCAACGGGCTTTCTTGCGGGGTTTGGCCGGTTTGGTTTTTGGGCGGGGCTTTTTCATGGCTTCACCGTGCCGGGGTGGGCGGGGCTGTTCGGTTCGGATTTCGACTGATTTGTGGGGTGTTCCAACGTTCTGCGTTTTCGTTGCAAACCCCTACTCCCCCCCTCTGATTCTAATGGCATTACAAACTTACAGAACGTTAGAACACCTTTAGAAAGACCTTTATTTATAGGGGTCAAATGGGGGTCGGGTGTTCTAGGTTGAATTATTGGAACAGGGCGATTTGTTAGAACACTTGGCCGGAAAAGTGTTGGAACACTTCGATTTTCAGAACACTTTGTTAGAACACCCTTCGAGCTCATTTGACGGCCTTCAAAAGGGTCCGGGCTCCGACCTTCTGGATGGAGATTTTTCCTCGGGCTTCCAGTTCGGCGAGGTCTTTGTCCCGTTCGGCGGCGGTGGTTCCCCGCTCAAAAAACCGATGGGAGAAAAGGCGCTTGGCAACGCCTTTCGGGTGCTTCTTGATCCACGCCAGCATCCGATCAAGCCGGTCCTCCATCTTCTTGACGTGGGCTCCCTCGCCGATGGTGGCGAGTACGGCCTCGGCCATGCCGTAGAACCAGCGAACCAGGACGGCGACTCTCTGCCAATGGTCGGCGGTGATTTCGACGGTGTGCGGGCGGTTCGGGTCTGCGGCCAGCATGACGGCCAGCCGGGGGCCGATTTCGTTTATCAATCGGTTATAGTGGCCGGGGATTGAGGCGTCGTTGTCGAGTAGTTCGTCCATGACTTCCTGAAGGTATCCAGGCGGGACGGCGATTCGACCGGCCTTCATCTGCCTATAGGCGCGGAACGATGACGACAAGGGCGCAAGGTCAACCGGCGATGTGTTCGGCCTCCAGGACTGAATCTCTGGCAGATAGGAAAAGACAAACCGGGGGAGGAAACCGGAGTCCATGAGCAAGGTGTCGCCGGTAGCGGCCAGGACGGCGGGCTGTACGGCTGCGATGAGGGACGGCGCACAATAGCGGATGTCGCGGGGCTCGCCGTTCCGGTTGGACAGTACGATCTTGGCCTGACATTGATTCCATGCCTGCGTCAAGAATCCGGTGGCCTTGTGCTGCCAGGATCGTGGGTCAAGATAGGGCTGCAATTCTGATAGAACCATGAGTCCCGCCCCGTTGGTGGTGTAGCTGTCTGCCAACCCCTCGGCGCTCCCGGCGTGGCCGATGGCGACTCCATGCTCCAGGGCAATTCGGAATGGCAGATTGCCAACATCCTTGCCGCAACCAGAGGGGCCGACGATGCACGTCCAGATATTGCAAAGCTGCCCGCCTGCGGTGCTGATGACGTTCCGGGCCAGGTCCAATCCCCGGCGCTCTTCGGTCTTTCTGTCATGCTCTAGCGGCTGGGCCAGGGCGCAACCGGCCAGGGCAAGCGCCTTCGGCAAGGTGATTCGCAACGGCAAGGGCGGCACGGTGACGGCGGCTAGGACTTGGACCATTGTTTCGAGTCGGGTCCCGGCGATGGCGGCGGCGGCGTGTCGGTCCGTGACGGTCTGCCAGGGCCTCGGGGCTGCCGGGGGCTCGGGCTCGACCTCGACCTCCCCCTCACCGTCTGCCTGCTCTGCGGCCTGCTGGCGGCGGATGGATAGGGCAAGGCGTCCGGTCGGGTTGATCCAGCCCGCATCCTCTGCCCGTTTGAACAAGGTTCCGACGGTGACTCCCCCGTCTGCGGCGATGGTGTCCCATAGCTTCCGGGTCTCGCCCGAGTCGTACTTCGTCGGGGCGCTGGCGCTCCATGAGTCGAAAATCTGGAAACCAGAATCCCCGAGGGCGTTCTTGATCGAGCAAGCAACGGCCAGCCAATCGGCGCGGCTGCAACCGGCATCCAGGACGGCGACGGCGGACCGGATGACGGCGGCGTCGGGGGCGGTGCTGTTTTTCGACGTGGGGGCGGTTCCCACCTTGGGCGCTGCCGGTGCTGCGGGCTTCGGGGCCTCGGCTCTGGCGGTGAAGGGGCGGACCTCGCCCGTCCTTATGATTGCGCCCGGATCGTGGCTCACGAAACAAAGGCGGCAAACGTCTTTCCCCGAGGGGTCCGTCTGGATGCTGTAGGTCGTGGCGAAATATTCGGCCAGGGCTGGCCAAGCGGACTTGGCCTCGGCATCGTCGGGGCAAGTTCCGACATAGACAACGGCTTTGACGCCAAGCCCGGACGGGCTGACAAAGGCGGCCAGGACGTGAGGGTCGGTCCCAAGGGTGTCGCGGGTGGCCTCGGCCTCTGCGGTGCTGGCGAGATGGTCCACGTCCAGAATGATGCAGCCGGTCGGCTCCTTCAAATTGATCTTGGCGCGGGTGGGCGCAAACACTCCCGAGACGGTGAAGCCTTCAAGCGCCGTTTTGAGTGATTCGGCCTTGGCTGTGTCCCCTGCGGCCAGGGCCTCGCGGATGGCGGCGACGGGCTTCCCCCAATGGCCTGCTTGGATGGCTTCGAGGATTTCGACAAGGGCGATGGGCTGCCCGCGGTTGTCTCTGGCGGACTGGTAGCGGCTGACCTTGCGGTCGGCGAGTTCGGCGGCGTCGGCGGGCATGAATTCCGAGAGATTTCCTGCGGCGGTGGTGGTGGTGGTGTTGCTCATGGCTACCTCGATTTCCTGGTCAACCCGCGAAACGGATACAGCGGGCGTCGGCGTCGGCTTGTGTTTCTGTGCGCGTTTAACGCGGGTATCTCGCCGCCAGAATCGTTTTCAGGCGACGGGGCAGGGGTCGGGGCGGGTCCGATGGCCGGGGGCGTTGTGGAGTCGTTTGGCCCGATGTTTCGGGCGGTGGTGTTAGCGGGGTTCGGCGTTGGCATTGGAAGCCTCCGGGCAGTTTTCTTGCAGGGCTTGTTTGACGTCGGAAAAGACGAAACCGAAAACCCGCTTTATGTCGGCTTCAAGTCGGGGGGTGGTTTGGCGGGTTGCTTCGAGATGATCCAGAAAGCGCGCCGTCTGCCGCTTGCAGATACCGTCTAGGCGCTCGTTGATCGCGGGGGTAGGGGCGGGCATGGTCAGACCGCCTTAACCTCGAAGCGCCCGAGGGCGGCGTCGATGTCGGCCTTCCTAAAAAGGCAGACTTTCCGCGCCGGTTTCAAAAAGGGAATGATTCCCCGCGCCTGCCATTCTGAAATGCAGCGTTTGGAAACTTGCGCGTATTTTGCCGCCGCTCCCTGCCCGCGCAGGTAGGGGGATTCGGTTGCGCTCGGTTCGATTTTCTTTGTCATGCTCTTGCTCCGTAGTGGTGGTCAACGGTGCAAGAGTACGCCCCCTATAGCGGGCGCGCGTCCCCCGTGCCGGGGGCATGGGGTCAACTATTTTACGGCAAGGTTTTGTACCACTTGGCGGGGGTGTTGCCGGTCATGCGCTTGATACGCTCGCCAAGTTTTCGCGGGTTGGAGTACCCAAGTTTTCGGGCGACGAATGACTCTGCCGACGCATAAGAGTTCCGGGGATTGCGTTGCCTGTATTCCGTGAATGCGGCTTCAATCTGTTCATCCGTGCAGGTCGCTCTGGCCTTGCCGCCAAGCACTGCTCTAAATGCATTCTGCTCTTTGTTGCTAATCCATTTGCATAACTCGCTGTCAGGTTCCTGCATTGCAAGGCGCATAATGGCCGCGCCGAATGCAATAGCGGTTGAGATGTTGCAGATGTCTGTTTCTATATTCCCGATGGCGTTGCGAATATCCTCCATGAAGGGTTCAAGCTCTATGACGGCCCATTGCCTTGGGGTTATGTCGTCAACGGTTTCCGGTTCGCCGGATTCAAGCTCCGCATTCAGATACTTTTCGATTTCGTCTAGTGTGCGAGTCAACGCATCCTTATCCCAATCTATGCACGACGAAAGGGCAACGGCTCCAATCGGGCCGTATCCGGTTTCCATTGGACTGGCCTTATTGCCATGCTTTGCGCCAGGTGCTCCGGCGTCTGCCAAGTCAAAGACACTCTCTAATGTGTTTTCGCGGCCAGGAAAATGATTATGGCCGAATGCTTGGAGCAATCTCTTATTCTTTTTCATGCCGTAGCCCTCTTGAAGTTCGCCCGTATCGTGCCGCCAGTCGCCGGACGGATGGCGAAAAACCGCCGCGCGTCTGCCTTGCCCATCAATCCGCGGTAGTGCCGGAACAAAACGTCATGGCCTCCGGTGTGCCCGAGGATCGCCGCCAGCTTCGCCGCGTCGCCGTGCAAGGCGTAGTGGGCGGATGCAAAGGTGCGGCGGGGTCCATCCTGTAGCCAGGCTATCCCCGCCGCCGCCAGCAGCCCCTTGGGGCGCTTGTCCCGTTCCCGCTCGGCAATCGGGACGCCCTTTTGCACGTAATCGGGTCCGCATGGTTTCCGGTGCATGAAATAGGACTGTTGGCTTGGCGTCGTGATTCCGATTGGCCCGCGTGTTTTTCGATAGGGTGCCAGCCATGCCAGCGCCGCCGCCGATATGGGGGAAACAATCCTTGTTCTCCGGACCTTGCTTGTCTCTGGCAGGACGCGGACGGTCTTGCTCTTGAAATCTACGTGTTCCCATCGCAGTCCCAGGGCCTCGGTCGGTCGAAGGCCACAAAAGAATTGAACGGCCAGCACGGGGACAACCTCCGGGGCGTACTTTTCCGCAGCCCGCAGAATATCCGAGACCGCCGCCACGGTGAAGGGGACGGGCAGTTTTTCATCCGCCCGGACGGGGCGCAGCGCCGCCGCGACGTTATAGTCCGCCAGCTTTTCCTCTGTGGCGTATTGAAGCAATGCGCGGGCGGTTCGCCGGTACGTATCCCAGGTCTGCCCCGTCTTTCCGTCCATCCATTTTTCCAAGTCCCCCCGCGTGACTGCCGCCACGGGTTTCTTGCCCATGGCCCGGACAATGGATTCGACCATGAAGGTCCGCGCCCGGATCGTGGTGGGCCTGCATCCCTGCCGCCGCAGTTCGGCCAGCCAGCGCCGCCCCGCTTCCTCTACCGTGACTCCATCCTCGCCGCCGTTGTGCTTCATCCAGAACCGCGCCGCCTGTAGGAGCGTTGCCTTTCCCCGCAGTTCCTCCTGTGCCTGCACCGCGTCGTGCCGCTCTACGGGGGACATGGCCAGGACCGCCGCGCCTTCATCTTCGATCTTCCCGCCGATCTGCTGGCAGTAGGTCTTTGCCTTTTGCAGCGTATCGAAGCCGGACCGCTCCCGCCGCCCCCGGCGCATCAGGTCTACCTGGAAGTATCCGCCGCCGCCCTCGGGCAGCTCGGGGCGCAGCTCTCGGATTTTGATTCCGTGGTGTTCGTAGGTCTTTACCTTGGGTCTTTTGCTTTTCATCGTGCGCCCTTTCGCGGATGGTTGTTTATCCATGCACAAGATAGCACTTTGTCAAAGCGTGTCAAGAGGATGAAAATCTCTAGGAAAACGGCTATATTCCGCCTTACTTGCCAAGGTGGCTGTCGTGGGTTCGACTCCCATCGCTCGCTCCATTTTTTTGCCCTGGCTTGGGGGTCGAGGGCGCGGGCTGGATGTTTCTGCGGGCAAAAGCCAGCGGGTCCTGGCCGAGACGCTGCAGGGCGCGCCAGGTCATCGTAAACCAGGAGCTGGTGGAGCAACGGGGTACGAAGGCGTGCTTGTAGAGGCGCAGCGCCAGGGTCGGGTCGCCGCGTTGTTCGGCAAGAACGGCGGCCAGATAGTAGATCGGTTGGGGCTTGTCTTCGTTGCGAACGGCGGCCAGTACTTCGTCCCACGTGGTTTGATGGCGCATGAAGCGCGCAAAGTCTCCCCACACATTAAAGACATGCTCCGCCAATACATGCTGGCCTAGTTCCA
>JAQUJC010000088.1 GCA_028681135.1 Kiritimatiellia bacterium
TGCCGTTGTTGGACACCACCAGGGTCACGTCCACCACATCGCCTGCATCGGCCGTGTCGGGATCGATCGACTTGGTGATGGTCAGATTCGGCTCGATCACCGTCGTGGTCACCACCGCCGAGGTCACCACGGAGCCGGGATTCCCGCCATAGGTCAGGGTCGCCTGGTTGGTATGCACGGTCTGGCTGCCCGTCAGGCCGATGTTGGCCGGATCGTCGAGCACTAGATAGTCCAGCAGGATATCGAACCGGTTGCTGGTTGTGCCGGCTGCCCCCGTGGTCACCACGTTGGTGAACGTGAAAGTCATCTGCTGCCCCATCGTCGAGACCGCTGGCGGGACGTTGGTCGGGCTCTCCACGAATTCGCCCGTACTGCCCTCAAATCCGTTCGTGTCCAGCCGGGCCGAACCAAAGATGTAAGCCAGCCCGTTCGGGGACAGCGTATCCACCACCGTCAAGTTCGTGATGGTCGATTCCGGTAGGGTGATCGCCAGCCGATAGGTGACGGCTTCGCCGATCTGCACGTCGGTGCCCGTCGAGTCTGGCGGATTGTCCGTCTCGCTGGAGGTCTCGAAGGCCTTGGCCAGACTTAATCCCGGTACCGTGAAGGTGACGAGGTCGACGTCCCCGTCATTGCGCTCGACGATGCCGCCCGGCGGCGGGCCGTACAAGGTCGTGCTGTCGGTGACGTTGACCTGATTGGTATAGCGTTGGTTCGGGCGGACGCCCTGAGCCAGTGCCACGGTGAACACGCCGGTCGCGCCGGTGCCCGGCGGCAATGCCGTATCGGCGACCGAGCTCAGTTCGTACCGGCGGCCACCGGCCACGCCGACGAGATTCGTCGTCCAGCCCGGCGTCACCGACACGAAGGTGAAGGTCGAGAAGTCATAGACGTTGCTGGAGAGGAAGTCCGTGGCCAGCACATCGTACGCATTCGCCAGCGCGTTGGGCTGGTTGGACACGATCACCGTGAACGTCATCACGTCGCCCGCGTCCGGTGTGGCGAGGCTGCGAATTTTCTGTGCCCGGATATCATGCTCGACGATGCGATAGACTGGCCCCGTCGCCCCCAGGGTCGTGAAGGCATCGGCCGCGCTCACCACGTTGCTGCCGCGGTGCGGGTTCGGCGCGATTCCGCCGTTGACCGCCTGGTTCAGCGCCACGAATTCCATCCGCAGCAGGAAGTAGTCGTTGGCCGAACTGCCGTCGGCCGCATTGGTGATGGCCGGGAACGTAAAGATCACCGGCCGGCCGGATCCATCGACCGTCGTCGAAGAATTCGGCGTCAGGTCGGTGTCCGTGATGACCAGGCCCGGTCCGGCATTCGTCGGGAACTGCGGGCCGCCTGCGGGAATTTCAAATTCATATCCGCGGCCGGGATAGGCCATATTGGTATCCGGATTCGTGCCCACCCAGTCGATGCCCGTCGGGATGGTGTCCGTCAGCACCAGGTTGCTCACCACGCCCTGCGGCACGTCCACCCGGATCTGGTAGATGAACCGCTCGCCGATGGTCCAGTCGTTCGTGACCCCATCAATGGTGTTCGTCTGCGTCGAGGAGACAAACGTCTTGGTCAGGGCCTGGATGGGATCGGATGCAAAGGGAACCTCCGCGGACGTGATATAGTCGTTCAGGCCGCCAACCCCATCGGATCCGTCGCGCTCGTTGCCGTTCTCCGAGGTGTTGTCCAACGAGAGGTAGGTCGCCTGCGACCGGTTGGTCATGGTCCCGCCCACGAGTTGGTTGGTCACCAACACCGAAAATACGAATTCAATCGCCGGATCGCCGACCGCGAATTCGCCCAGCCCGGCCAGATGGTTCGTGTTGAAGGTGATGGTCTGTCCCGCCACGATTCCGGTGGCCGGCGAAATGAACGAATCAAATACCACGCCCGCCGGCAGGGTGTCCGTGAACACCACGCTGTAGGCGCTCGTGCGGCTTGCGCCTGTGTGCTCCAGACGGTTCGTGAAGATGATGATGTCGCCTTCCTGCACCAGGTTGGAGTTCACGGTCTTGGTGATTTGCAGGTTTGGCTCGTACACCTCCACTTCCGTCGTACGCTCGATCGGCACATTGGTCACGCCGTCCAGCGTGAAGTCGGTCGTGGCGATATTGGTGATGATGACCTCGTCCTGCACATCCAGTCGGTTCGAAACCACCACCGGGATGTCCACAACAAACCTGGAGGGATTCGTCGTCAAAATCGACGGCTGCAGCGTAAAGTTGCTGGTGCCCACATTCCAGACCGCACCCGTAATGCCGCCCGAGAAGGCGTAGTTGGTCGGTGTGCCGAAGCCCAACTCCGCGGGCAGGCTGTCGGTGATCGTCACATTGCTGAATTCACCGCCGAAATAGAGGGCCTCGATCCGGTAGATCAGATCCTCGCCCACCCGCGCGTTCCGATTGGTTCCCGCTGCGCCGGCCCCCTCTTCGTCGTAGCGGACGGTCTTGGAGAGCGTATGGCCCGCCGCCACAAACCGGTCTTGATCAAAGGAATAATACTGGCCGTTGACCGCGCCCAGCACGCTGCCGGTCATGGAATTGGCATAGGCCGCCTCGCCCAGGGTGTTGGTGAACGTGCACGACGGCGTGATGGCCCCGTTGCCGCAATCCCCCACCACTTCCGCAGTTGCATCCAGGTTCCCGCCGTTCTGGGTCACCGTTGCCTGGAAGTTCACCGTGATCTCGTCGTTGAGCGGGTTCAGGATCACTCCGGGGAAGTCGAACAGCAGATTGGTGTTGCCCTGCTGCTCCATCGACATGTTTGTCGTGCCCGACGAGACAATGTTGCTCGACACATAGGTCAGGTTCGTCCAGCCCTCGCCCAGCTTCACCCGCACGTAGATGCCGTCGGCATCCGTCGTTTCGGAGTCATTGATCACGTTCAGCGTGAAATTAACCACTTCGCCGTTGGTCACAATCTGGCTGTTGGGCTGCAGGTCGATGTCGAGGTCCGGAATTCCCGGATAGGCCGAATTGCTGCCCACGGAAAGGCCCGCCTCACCGCACAGATCCGTGTAGACCAAACGGTTGCTCGAGGTCAACCAAGAGGGCGCGCCCTGCTCCGGGTCTTCGTAGTCCAGATCGGTCGGGTCGGCGAGGCAATCCAGATTGTCTCCCGTGCTCGCCAGGGTCCACACCACCGTGAAGGTGCTGAATTTGCCCATTTCCAGGTGGTCGATCCCGTCGCCAATGTCGTCGTTGGCATCGACCGCTCCACTGCTGTTCGTCGTGCTGAAATCCACCGTCGCGATAGAGCCATTTGGCGTGCCGCTCGGCGTGAAAATCAAGTTGGCCGAGCTAAACTCTCCGCTCGCCGTGGCAGAGGTGAATATGTACCCCGGAGGCGCGTATTCCGTATAGACAATGTCCGATTCCGTCGAGGCCCCGCTGTTGGTCACGATGACGGTCTTGGTGCCGCCGCAGGTGTCGAGCTCCATCGTGCTGACCAGGCCCGGAGGCGTCAGAATCGGCGCCGTGATGATCGAGGCCGAGTCGCTCGCGCTCAGGCAGGCATCGGTTTCAGAACAGCCATAGTCCACCATGGCCACGTTGACCACCGATGCGGAGCAGGAAATGACGACGCCTGTCACCTGGATCGTGATCGGAGCATTGGCCGTCTCGAACGGCGGCAGGCCATCCACCGTCTGCGCCATCAGATTGGTGCTGCTCCAGAACAATGTCTCCCCTCCAGGGCCCCCCGACACCGTGTCCGGTGTCACCGAAGCGCCCAGATATCTGACAGCCGACGGCAACACGTCCGTCAGTTCCATATAGGGCACGTCCGCTGCCGACAGGGCATCGTGGCTGATGGTTATCGTGTACACATTGGTCTCGTTCAGATCCGCCACGGCCAATGATGAGGATTTATCCACGACCAGCAGGGGTTCAGCAGGCGCCAGCACCGAGACGACTTCCCGGTTGCTGACAATGTTACCGCACACATCGGTGAACCGGCCTTCGGCCAGGAACTGGCGGTCGCCCGAGACCACATCGCACCCCAAGGCCACATTGTAATAGATCGTCACTTCGTCATTCGGCTGCATCCCGGCAAACAAGGGAATATCCGTCGAGGTCCAGGTCAAGGGGTCGCCGGGCGCTCCCGACTCGCTCGGATCGGGCAAACTATTGGTCGTGCCGCCATTGATGCTCACCCCGCCGCTGCCCGCCACATAGTCCATGCCGGTCGGCAGGGTCTGGAACGCCTGCACGTCATAATCCACGGTCAACCCGCTGTTGCGCACGCTGTATTCCACCGGATTCACCTCGCAGAGCGCATTCTCCACCGGGAAGGTGGCGCGCGTCACCAGGGAGCCGGAGATGGTCGCGAAGGAAGCCGTGTCATCCGGCGCCCACGAGCAGGTTTCGAAATGACAACCGTGCGACGAGCGGATCACGATATCATTGGTACCGGTACAGGAATCCAGGTTGTTGGTCACCCAGAACTCCAGCACATCACGGGCGCGCAAGTCGTCATAGCTCCCGTCCAAATCGTCATCATACAGCGGGAACACATTGGTGACAGCGGAGTTGGTGAGAGTCTGGTGCAGATTCCAGACCACCTGGGTGGCTGAAATCGTCGATGGCGGAATTTCCGCGCTGCCGAACAACACGCCCGGGGGCAAATCCATTTCAATATACAGGTTGTAGGCATCCGCCTCGCCGGTGTTCATGATGCGGATCTGGTTCACGATCTGCGTGTCGGTCAGGAACTGCAGTTCCGGCTGCAGGCTGTTGATCAGGGTGGCGGTAACAAAGAACGGCTCCGCGTTGGTCTGCGACACCGCGCTCTGCTGGGGCGCGGCGTCGTCGTCGCACAGAACGTTGTAGGCCACGTCGGCCCGCCGCAGCCCATTGGTGTCCGGCGAACAGCTCGGCCGGAGCAGATAATGAATCGACATGTCCGTGTTCGTGCCCAGATCGTTCAAATACCAGATCAGCCGGTTGCTGGTGACCAGCGGTTCGGTGTTGGTAATCGCATTGCCAGCCAGATCGACAATATTGCTGAAAACCGTCGTGCCCGGGATGTAGTCGAAGCCCGCGTCGAGGTCCGCGTCAAAGTCCATGTCCAGCGTCACCACCACATCATACGCCGGGAAAATGGCGGTCTCGCCGGATACGTCTTCGGGGCTGGGTAGCATCTCCAGATCAATGCCGCCGGGCACCCGACCGCAGGCCTCCGCGATGAAAATCTGTTCCAGGCCGACGTCCAGCCGGCTTTCCCCCACGTTCCAGACCACCCCGTCGCCCTGGGTCCCGCAGCCCGGAATGAACAGCGAAGAGGTGTCGGTGTATTGCCCGGCAGCCCCCGCGCTAACCGGATAGGCGATGATCAGGTTGGTGATAACAGAAGCCACGTTCGTGAACGAGGACCCGTTCAACCCGCCCAGGTCCAGCACCAGGCTCGGCGTGGTTTGACTGAACGCCACATAGTCCGTCACGTTGGACCCGTCGATCATCACCATGACGTCGTTGGTCGTGTCGACATACCCGCTCCCGGCCAGGTCGGAGGTGAACGTCACCCCCGTCCAGTTGCTGAGCGTACCCCCAAAGGCACTGAAGGTATGCGCCACTGTCACCGGGTCGCACACTTCCGTCAGGGTCGGGTATACATCCTTCGCGCTGACAAAGTCGCACCCGCCGGTCAACCCGGGGTTCGTACAGCTGGCGCCGTAGTTGAAATCGATCGGGAACCGGTATCCATCGCCCACCACCTCCTGAACGCAGCCCTGGCAGTTGGTGTAGGTCGACGCCTGCACCTCGTTGTACTGAAGGCCGCCCGGCCCGCCGCAGGGATCCCCGATCGCCATCTCAAACGAAGACGTCACCACCCCGCTGCCGGCCCCCGGCATGATGTTTGACCAGATCACGCTGTTGCCCGACAGCACCCCGCCGGCGGAGATGCTGTTCGTGTCCACCGTCAGATTCGGATGCACCGGATACAGGTCGGTCAGCGTAATGGATTCCGTCCCGTCGAAGTTGTCATAGGTCAGCTCGACACGGATCGGGAAGGAGACGTCATCGCCCGAGACGCTGGCGGGCATGATCTTGGTGACCGAGGCCTCCGGCTCGTTCACCACCGTCGCCAGCGTGGCCAGCACCGGACCGCCAAAAGGATTGCCGCAGGCATCGGTGTAGTCCGGGCTGAAGTAGATGCCCTGCCCCGTCAGCACGATCGGGCAGGTGCCGCCAGCCTCGACCTGCACCGTGACGCTGGTGCTGGTTCCCGCCATCAACTGGCCGATCTGAACGAGGCCGTTGGTCACATTTGCCCCAGTGACCGTCCAGCCGTCCGGCAAGGACGGGATAAATGTGAAATTGTCCGCCAAGCCCACATCCGGCCCGGCCGCGTTGGTGATGAACAGCGTGAGCGCTCCGCCCCCGCAGTAATCCACCTGCAGCGGATCCGGATCCAGCGAAACGGTCACGTCGGGATAGCGGTCAATGAACCGGATGCCCGCCGTCGCGGTCTCATTCAGCAGCGCGGTGTCCTCGCAGATGTCGTTGGGCAGGACCTGGAGGCCGGTGCAGCCCCAGGCGGCATCCGCCCGGTTGAACAGCCCGACGCAGGAGACGACTTCCGCCGTCACCACGATGTCCACGTACGCCGACTCCGCCAGATTGGTGAAGGCCGAAATGGCCGCGGCATCCCAGACGGCGTTTGAGACCGTCTGCGTGGTCGGCGCGATGCTGAAGCCCGAGAACTCCAGGCCGGGGCCCAGCGTATCCACCGCCACCACATTCGGCGCTCCCCCAAAACCCGCATTTTCCACCCGCACCGTCCACGTCACCGGGTCGCCGACCCCCGCATCCTGCATAATCGGGCTCTTCGTCACCACCAGATCCGGCTGATTCACGGTCAGGAATACCGATCCCTCCTCTGTGCCCGGCGTTCCTGGAGGTTGCTCAAACCCGGCCCGGCTGAACAACTGGCCGCCCACCGCACTGCAATCGATCTCCACCGCATACACAATCGTGATCGTCCCGCCGTTCTGAATACCAGTCGGCAAATTGGCCGCCCCGGGATCGGGAACCATCTGGTCCGCCCAGTCGTTGCGCGTGTTGGTGTCGTTGTTGGCCGGATCGCGCGCAATGGAGCGGCCCGCTGCCACATTCGGCACCGAGGGGCTGAAGGCCGCCGTCGAGGCCCCCCAGGAGACGGCATCCACCGTGGACCCGCCGGCATTCCGCAGGATCACCCCGTCGCCGAAATTGTTTAACCCCGACCCGATTTTGCCATCGGCCACTTCAAATACCTGTCCCGCATACGCCGGATTCGCAGCCAGAAAAGCATTGGTACTGGCAGCAATGATCACAAATTCACCGGCGGCAATGGTGAAGTCCGGTAGCACATCGATCGCCCCGGGCGACCCGTCCCGCACCGACCAGTTCGTCACCGCGACCGCATTGGTCGTCGGGTTGTAAATCTCAAACCACTCGTTGTCCGCTTCCGGGCTCTGGGTCGCGTTGTAATACACTTCCGTGATCAGCAAATTCGTGACGGTCGAAGGCGTCACCACCGCCGAGAAATCCCACACCAGATTGGTGTTCCCGCTGTTTACAGCCGGTTCGGCATTCGTGCCGCTCAACACCGTGCTATCCGGCAGCGTGACTGTCGACAGCAACGGCACATAGGCATAGCTGGACGACGGTAATTCATTCGTGACCCGCAACTCCGACACCGTGCCCCCGGTGTTCACAATCTGGTTCGTCAGCAGCACCGTGCCGCAGTTGGCGGCCTGCGCCGGCCCCGTCAGCGTCACGTCCACCTGCGCCTGCACCGGCAGTCCCCCCGCCCATAGGCTCACGCCCAATAACGCCAAAAAACTAAAACACTTAACTCGTGGTGTCCCACTTACATTCATGCCAACCCGCCTTTGCACTCCATTGGACGAAAAAACATCCATCCAAGTATTGATTTAGACTGCTTATCTTCCCAAAGGCCAAGCCGTTCTGTCAATGGATAGAGGGGTCCTTAACAAAGTTTTAACAATTAGCCGCGCTCTTGAAGCGGGCGCGCCGAACGCCCCCCCCCCCAGCAGGAGCCGAGGGGTTCGGCCTGCGTGCATGGCGGCTGTCATCCCGACTTGTCCGCCGTCTTGTCCGCCGTCTTGTCCGCCGTCTTGTCCGCCGTAGCCTTGGCGAAGGCGGAAGCCTTGGCGAAGGTTGGAGCTTAGCGAGGGGTCTCGGCCCGGATGCAACCGGCCAGGCATAGCAGCGAAGCCGAGATGTTTCGACTTCGGCGCGATGCGCCTCCACTCAACATGACCCGCGCTTGCACACGATCGCAGATGCGCCCAGCGGGCGCACCTACAGTGATCTTTTCCACGCTATGGAAAACTTTTTTCCACAGTGTGACGCCACCGACAAAACGTCGGAACCAGAATGTGGGCTATTTTTCATGCGACGAGAAGTTCGGGCGTTTTAATTTGCCAATGAGATCGGAACCCGCAGCGTGCTCCTTGAGGGCATTCAACCTGC
>JAQUJC010000034.1 GCA_028681135.1 Kiritimatiellia bacterium
TGCGACCGGCCACCCAGCTATTGGTCCCCATCGACACCAGAACGCCCGGCCAGTCCGCCGAAACCTGATTCGACACCACCATCCCTGGGTCTTCGTCGAAATTCCAATGCGCCACCAACTCATGGGCTAGGCCCCCGTCAGACAACGGATCAAAGCTATGCTGTACCTCCCAGCCGTCTGGCAGGCCGTCTCCATCCGTGTCGGGGTCCAGCGGGTCGGTGCCATGTACCTTCACTTCGGCATAGTCCGTTAGTCCATCGCCATCCGTATCGGAGTTCTGTGGATCCGTCCCCAGTTGGTATTCCTCCAGATTGGTCAGTCCGTCACCATCCTTGTCCGCCGCAGCATCGTCCACCAACGGGTTCAACCCATGAGCGACTTCCCAGGCATCGGGCATGCCATCGCTATCGGTATCGGGTTCCAGAGGATTAGTTCCATGAATCATCACCTCGTCATAATCGCTCAATCCATCGCCATCCGAATCGGATTCCAGAGGATTGGTTCCATGAATCATCACCTCGTCATAATCACTCAGTCCATCGCCATCGGTGTCTGGATTCCGCGGATCGGTTCCATACTGGTATTCCTCCAGATTGGTCAGTCCGTCGCCATCCGCATCGTCCCCCGCGTCGTCCACTAGCGGATTCAAGCCATGAGCGACTTCCCAGGCATCGGGCATACCATCGCCATCGGTATCGCCCAACAGCGGATCAGTGCCATGCACCTTCACTTCGTCATAGTCGCTCAACCCGTCGCCATCCGTATCGGGATTCCGCGGATCGGTTCCCAATAGGAATTCCTCGCCGTTGGTGAGCCCATCGCCGTCCGCATCGCCGATCCACTCGTTGACCAACGCCAACTCATTTGTACCCAAGGCGTCACGGAATATCCGGACATCGTCGATCTTACCCTGCCAATAGCTATCGAGTATATTGACGTGACCGCCCCCGATCAGCAACTGGGGCTGGTGGCGGGCCTGGAAAGCCTGAGCCGCCGAGGCCACCAAGCGACCATCCACAAACAGACGCGCAGTCGTGCCGTCATGCGTCAACGCCACATCCACCCAGTGGCCGATGTTGGCGGGGGCCCAATTGGTCGCCGCGGGACCGTAAACCGGCGCATTACTGCTGCCGGCCAGCCCCACCAAGTTGTTGAATGATCTCTGGTAGCGGACCATATAACCCGGCCACCAGTTATTGCCCAGATACTGACCATCGGATATCACGGTCGGGAACGATGAAGTTCCAGTCGCCTCCTGCCAAAGAGTGGCCATCACGGTGAACGGCGCCCCCGTCACCATCGCTCCCGCACTCTGGTCGACCGTCACGTATTGGCGCTGACCCGTGAAGGAAAGGGCCCCGCCACTGCGACCGGCGACCCAGCTATTGGTCCCCATCGACACCAGAACGCCCGGCCAGGCCGCCGAAACCTGATTCGACACCACCATCCCTGGGTCTTCATCGAAATTCCAATGCGCCACCAACTCATGGGCTAGGCCCCCGTCAGACAACGGATCAAAGCTATGCTGTACCTCCCAGCCGTCTAGCAGGCCGTCTCCATCCGTGTCGGGGTCCAGCGGGTCGGTGCCATGCACCTTCACTTCGGCATAGTCCGTTAGTCCATCGCCATCCGTATCGGGGTTCTGTGGATCCGTCCCCAGTTGGTATTCCTCCAGATTGGTCAGTCCGTCGCCATCCTTGTCCGCCGCAGCATCATCCACCAGCGGGTTTAACCCATTGGCCACTTCCCACCCATCGGGCATGCCATCGCCATCCGTATCGGGCTCCAGAGGATTGGTTCCATGAATCATCACCTCGTCATGGTCACTCAGTCCATCGCCGTCGGTGTCTGGATTCCGCGGATCGGTTCCATACTGGTATTCCTCCAGATTGGTCAGTCCGTCGCCATCCGCATCGTCCCCCGCGTCATCCACCAACGGGTTCAAGCCATGAGCGACTTCCCAGGCATCGGGCATGCCATCCGCATCCGTATCCGAGTTCTGGGGGTCGGTCCCCACTAGGTATTCCTGCAAGTTGGTTAGCCCATCGTTGTCGGGGTCCTCGGCGGAATCATCCACCAACGGGTTCAACCCATGGGCCACTTCCCACCCATCGGGCATGCCATCCGCGTCGGTATCCGAGTTCTGGGGGTCGGTCCCCTCTAGGTATTCCTCAAGGTTGGTTAGCCCATCGCCATCGGCATCGTCCCCCGCGTCATCCACCAACGGGTTCAACCCATGAGCTACTTCCCAGGCATCGGGCATGCCATCCGCGTCGGTATCCGGGTTCTGGGGGTTAGTCCCATTTTGATATTCCTGCAAGTTGGTTAGCCCATCGCCATCGGCATCGTCCCCCGCGTCATCCACCAGCGGATTCAAGCCATGGGCCACTTCCCAGCCATCGGTCATGCCATCGCTATCGGTATCGGATTCCAGAGGATTGGTTCCATAAATCATCACCTCGTCATAATCACTCAGTCCATCGCCATCGGTGTCTGGATTCCGCGGATCGGTTCCATACTGGTATTCCTCCAGATTGGTCAGTCCGTCGCCATCCGCATCGTCCCCCGCGTCGTCCACTAGCGGATTCAAGCCATGAGCGACTTCCCAGGCATCGGGCATACCATCGCCATCGGTATCGCCCAACAGCGGATCAGTGCCATGCACCTTCACTTCGTCATAGTCGCTCAACCCGTCGCCATCCGTATCGGGATTCCGCGGATCGGTTCCCAATAGGAATTCCTCGCCGTTGGTGAGCCCATCGCCGTCCGCATCGCCGATCCACTCGTTGACCAACGCCAACTCATTTGTACCCAAGGCGTCACGGAATATCCGGACATCGTCGATCTTACCCTGCCAATAGCTATCGAGTATATTGACGTGACCGCCCCCGATCAGCAACTGGGGCTGGTGGCGGGCCTGGAAAGCCTGAGCCGCCGAGGCCACCAAGCGACCATCCACAAACAGACGCGCAGTCGTGCCGTCATGCGTCAACGCCACATCCACCCAGTGGCCGATGTTGGCGGGGGCCCAATTGGTCGCCGCGGGACCGTAAACCGGCGCATTACTGCTGCCGGCCAGCCCCACCAAGTTATTGAATGATCTCTGGTAGCGGACCATATAACCCGGCCACACGCTACTGCCCAAGTGCAGACCATCGGATATCACGGTCGGGAACGACGAGGTTCCGGTCGCCTCCTGCCAAAGAGTGGCCATCACGGTGAACGGCGCGCCCGTCACCACCGCTCCCGCACTCTGGTCGACCGTCACGTATTCGCGCTGACCCGTGAAGGAAAGGGCCCCGCCACTGCGTCCGGCCACCCAGCTATTGGTCCCCATCGACACCAGAACGCCCGGCCAGTCCGCCGAAACCTGATTCGACACCACCACCCCTGGGTCGTCGTCGAAATTCCAATGCGCCACCAACTCATGGGCCAGGCCCCCGTCAGACAACGGATCAAAGCTATGCTGTACCTCCCAGCCATCTGGCAGGCCGTCTCCATCCGTGTCGGGGTCCAGCGGGTCGGTGCCATGCACCTTCACTTCGGCATAGTCCGTTAGTCCATCGCCATCCGTATCGGGGTTCTGTGGATCCGTCCCCAATTGGTATTCCTCCAGATTGGTCAGTCCGTCGCCATCCTTGTCCGCCGCAGCATCGTCCACCAGCGGGTTTAACCCATGGGCCACTTCCCAGGCATCGGGCATGCCATCGCTATCGGTATCGGGTTCCAGAGGATTGGTTCCATGAATCATCACCTCGTCATGGTCACTCAGTCCATCGCCGTCGGTGTCTGGATTCCGCGGATCGGTTCCATACTGGTATTCCTCCAGATTGGTCAGTCCGTCGCCATCCGCATCGTCCCCCGCGTCATCCACCAACGGGTTCAAGCCATGAGCGACTTCCCAGGCATCGGGCATGCCATCCGCATCCGTATCCGAGTTCTGGGGGTCGGTCCCCTCTAGGTATTCCTGCAAGTTGGTTAGCCCATCGTTGTCGGGGTCCTCGGCGGAATCATCCACCAACGGATTCAAGCCATGGGCCACTTCCCACCCATCGGGCATGCCATCCGCGTCGGTGTCCGAGTTCTGGGGGTCGGTCCCCTCTAGGTATTCCTCAAGGTTGGTTAGCCCATCGCCATCTGCATCGCCACCCGCGTCATCCACCAACGGGTTCAAGCCATGAGCTACTTCCCAGGCATCGGGCATGCCATCCGCGTCGGTATCGGGGTTCTGGGGGTTAGTCCCCTCTAGGTACTCCTCAAGGTTGGTTAGTCCATCGCCATCGGCATCGCCACCCGCGTCATCCACCAGCGGATTCAAGCCATGGGCCACTTCCCACCCATCGGGCATGCCATCGCTATCGGTATCGGATTCCAGAGGATTGGTTCCATGAATCATCACCTCGTCATAATCACTCAATCCATCGCCATCCGAATCGGCTGCCTGCGGGTTGGTTCCCAGGTGGTATTCCTCCAGATTGGTCAGTCCGTCGCCATCCGCATCGACCCCCGCGTCGTCCACTAGCGGATTCAAGCCATGAGCGACTTCCCAGGCATCGGGCATACCATCGCCATCGGTATCGCCCAACAGCGGATCAGTGCCATGCACCTTCACTTCGTCATAGTCGCTCAACCCGTCGCCATCCGTATCGGGATTCCGCGGATCGGTTCCCAATAGGAATTCCTCGCCGTTGGTGAGCCCATCGCCGTCCGCATCGCCGATCCACTCGTTGACCAACGCCAACTCATTTGTACCCAAGGCGTCACGGAATATCCGGACATCGTCGATCTTACCCTGCCAATAGCTATCGAGTATATTGACGTGACCGCCCCCGATCAGCAACTGGGGCTGGTGGCGGGCCTGGAAAGCCTGAGCCGCCGAGGCCACCAAGCGACCATCCACAAACAGACGCGCAGTCGTGCCGTCATGCGTCAACGCCACATCCACCCAGTGGCCGATGTTGGCGGGGGCCCAATTGGTCGCCGCGGGACCGTAAACCGGCGCATTACTGCTGCCGGCCAGCCCCACCAAGTTATTGAATGATCTCTGGTAGCGGACCATATAACCCGGCCACCAGTTATTGCCCAGATACTGACCATCGGATATCACGGTCGGGAACGATGAAGTTCCAGTCGCCTCCTGCCAAAGAGTGGCCATTACGGTGAACGGCGCACTCGTCACCACCGCTCCCGCGCTCTGGTCGACCGTCACGTATTCGCGCTGACCCGTGAAGGAAAGGGCCCCGCCACTGCGACCGGCCACCCAGCTATTGGTCCCCATCGACACCAGAACGCCCGGCCAGTCCGCCGAAACCTGATTCGACACCACCATCCCTGGGTCTTCGTCGAAATTCCAATGCGCCACCAACTCATGGGCCAGGCCCCCGTCAGACAACGGATCAAAGCTATGCTGTACCTCCCAGCCGTCTGGCAGGCCGTCTCCATCCGTGTCGGGGTCCAGCGGGTCGGTGCCATGCACCTTCACTTCGGCATAGTCCGTTAGTCCATCGCCATCCGTATCGGAGTTCTGTGGATCCGTCCCCAGTTGGTATTCCTCCAGATTGGTCAGTCCGTCGCCATCCTTGTCCGCCGCAGCATCGTCCACCAGCGGGTTTAACCCATTGGCCACTTCCCAGGCATCGGGCATGCCATCGCTATCGGTATCGGATTCCAGAGGATTAGTTCCATGAATCATCACCTCGTCATAATCACTCAATCCATCGCCATCCGTATCGCTCAGCAGCGGATCGGTGCCATACACCTTTACCTCGTCATAATCACTCAGTCCATCGCCGTCAGTGTCAGGGTGCTGCGGATCGGTTCCCTCTTGGTATTCCTCAAGGTTGGTCAGTCCGTCGCCATCCGCATCGGCCCCCGCGTCGTCCACTAGCGGATTCAAGCCATGAGCGACTTCCCAGGCATCGGGCATACCATCGCCGTCGGTATCGTCCGACAGCGGATTAGTGCCATGCACCTTCACTTCGTCATAGTCGCTCAGCCCGTCGCCATCCGTATCGGGATTGCGCGGATCGGTTCCCAATAGGAATTCCTCGCCGTTGGTCAGCCCGTCGCCGTCCGCATCGCCGACCCACTCGTTGACCAGCACCAACTCATTTGTGCCCAAGGCGGCACGGAATATCCGGACATCGTCGATCTTACCCTGCCAATAGCTGTCGGGTATATTGACGTGACCACCCCCGATCCTCAACTGGGGCTGGTGGCGGGCCTGGAAAGCCTGAGCCGCCGAGGCCACCAAGCGGCCATCCACAAACAGACGCGCAGTCGTGCCGTCATGCGTCAACGCCACATCCACCCAGCGGCCGATGTTGGCGGGGGCCCAATTGGTCGCCACCACGGCGTGAATTACGGTATTGCTATTGCCCGCCAGCCCCGCAAATGAATTCTCAGAACGATATTGGCGCAGAGTAAAACCTGGCCAAAAGTTCCCCGGAAGGAAATCGGCGTCCGACACCACGGTCGGATAAGCAGAGGCCGCCGCCGGATTCTGCCATATGGTGGCCATCACGGTGAACGGCGCGCCCGTCACCACCGCTACCGCGCTTTGGTCTATCGCCACATAGTCGTTTATCCCATCGAATAACAGGGCCCCACCACTGCGTCCCGCCACCCAGCTATCCGAAGTCATAAAACGCAGCACCCCGGGCCAGTTGCTCGACATCCGGTTCGCAACTACGCCACCCCCATTTTCGTCGAAATTCCAGTGCGCCACCAACTCATGGGCCAGGCCCCCGTCGGACAACGGATCAAAGCCATGCTGCATCTCCCAGCCGTCTGGCAGGCCGTCTCCATCGGTGTCGGGGTCCAGCGGATCGGTGCCATACACCTTTACCTCGTCATAATCACTCAGTCCATCGCCATCGGTGTCGGGGTTCTGCGGATCGGTTCCATACTGGTATTCTTCCAGATTGGTCAGTCCGTCGCCATCCGCATCCTGGGCGGCATCCGTCGGGTCCAGCGGACACAGGATGCCCGCATGGCGCAATTCATAGACATCATCCAAGCCATCGCCATCGGAATCGGCAGGCGCCAGAAGTGGGCGCGACAGAATCTGATAATACACGGTATTTTTTTCTGCAAAGACCTCCTCATCTTGCCAGGCCAGCGTCCCGGTCGCGCCCAACAGCATGCTGGTCACCCCCCAGGAGGTATTGGTCAGCGAATCCGTATAGCGGACCATGTGATAGCCTGTCGGCCAGGAGGGAAATTCCAGTTGCACCACCCGGTTGCTGGCAAATGTCAACAGGACCGAATTGGTTGCATTGGAGGCCGGCTGGGGGGCGAGCAAGCCGAGCACAGCCAACAAAATATAGAACCGATTACGGGATGACGGCCAATCGCAACGGTGCCTCAATAAATTAGGCTTAGGGTAGGCCATAACTGTAACAAATAAGACGGAGTGCCCCCCACGGAGGACATGATTGTTTATATATGGTTAAGATACAGCATTTGCCTTCCTATATCAAACCATTACCGTCCCATTCTTCACCGCTGCCAGGCGGCTGTGCCCCCCCCTAGATGCAGCTTAGCCTGGATTATTCAGGTTTGTGCGCTTGCTCAATATGGCCCGCCCACCCCGAGGGGGCCTCGGCCGCTGGAAATGAAGGCTCAAAGGGCGGTATGGCAGGGGGTTGTGCGCACAGCGGCCAACGCATATCCTGACAGACATGAGCTAAAAGAGGAATGTTGGCCGGATCGAACCCCAACAAGGCCGCGCCGAGATAATCACCAACAGCCGGGTTGTGGACGGCGAAAATTGCGCCCGTCGCCAGCGGATCGGGTGCCAACGGCCCCTCCCCCTGCCCCGTCAGCACAGCATCCACGATCGATAGTTCGCGGCGTTGGCGCACCTCCTGCATCTGCCCGTCATTGGCGGCATAGAGCAAGGCGCGATTCAGATCGAGGCACGTGCGCCAAATGGTGTCGTTGCCGTGCCAGCTTCCTTCGATCTGGGCGGTCGGGTCCGCGTCCTGGCGCTGCACCATTTGCCGCCAGGCCACCCGTTCGAATAAACGATAGAGCCGCGGAATTCCTCGTAAATGGCTATTGGCAAAATCCAACAGATGCTCCGCCAGCGACAGCTTCCAATGCGCATGGGCATAGTCATCTCCCGCCCCGCGATCCGCCGCCCCCTTGCGATGATGCGGCAGATATTCTTTGTTGCCATTGATGCCGATCAGATTCTTCAAACAACAGGTGATGCCGGCCTTTTTATGCACTTTGAGCTTGGGGACATTGACCACCAGATCGGCCTCTAGAATCTCGCGCGCCACCAGATAACGATGGCGACCCGGGCGGTGATGCGCCCACATCTTGCGCGGATCATAGACCGTCACCCGGAATTTCTTCCAATCGGCGGAAATGGGTTCCAGCAGGCTGTCGGCACCCAAATCCACCTGCACATACTCTGATTCCGGACGCAATTCTTCTTCCACAAATTTTAACGGACCCACCTCCCGCATCACCGTCCGCCGAAAATCTTTCACGGCCAGTGCCCCCCCCCGTGCCTGGAAATCGGCGATCACGGCACGCAGGCCGCCAACGTCTAGCAATGACTCGAAATTACAGCCTTGCAGTGGCGCATCCCCCAGAATCACCTGCTGGGGATGGGTCAAAAAGACATATTCCAAGACAGCGCGCAACACGGATGGATGCGTAATCATGCAGTCCATACCGCCATCGCCCATGTTGCGATGAAACACCCAATTGGGTTTCACCACGATCTTGCCGCCGGGACTCACGAGGTCGCCCAGCGGATTCCATACCGCCGTGCCGAAATGCGCCGCATCCAATCCCAGATCGTGCAGCACTCCGCGGACTAGCCCAAATATCGGATTCGGTGGCTCACCCACCGCCAGCGCTGAAAATTCCGGATAGGCCTCACTGGGTGCATACGGCGCAGCAGATAGCGGTGGATAGGCCACTGCCCCGCCGAGCCGCTGCAATCCCCACGCTACAGATTGGATGATATCTGTCATCGGTGTCGTCCTATTTCATCCAAGCATACTGCAAAGCCGACAAAATAAAAATCGCGGCAGTCTCGACGCGGAAGACGGTCGGTCCGAATGTGACCGGCTGGACCCCCGCCGCCAGCAAGGCCGCCACTTCCGTGGCGCTAAAATCGCCCTCTGGCCCAATGACCATCGTCACGCCGGGACACTTTTCAGCGCGTAAACGCCCAAAGTAGTCCGGGAGCGGCTGAGCATTCTCCTGCAAGGCACCAAAACAAGCCTCTCCCGGTTCCCGCTGTATCTCCGCCAATACCGCCGTTAATTTACGGACAGGCGCAATGGTCGGCAGCCACGGGTTGCCGCTCTGCTTACACGCGGCCAACGCGATGGCCTGCCAACGGCGGACCTTCTTGTCCTCTTCACCAGGACGCACACGCACCACCGCGTGATCGGTTTGCAACGGCCAGATGTCATGCACGCCCAGCTCCACCGCCTTCTGGATCAGCCAATCCATCTGCTGTTCGCGCACCAACGCCTGCGCCAACAGACGGCGCGGCGGCCGAAACGGCACCCGCTCGTGGCTCACAATACGAATGACCGTATGCTTTTTGTGCGCCACCAGCACCTCGGCCTCGCCCCGCTGCCCCGCCCCATCCAGAATATGAATCCGCGTCCCCGCCGTCACCCGCATGACTCTGCTGAGATGTTTCGATTCAGCGTCGTCGAGTTCCGCGGTCTCGCCCTCCCAGTGCTCAGCGGGCAAATAGCATCGGATCATGGGTCCTTCCTCCTAACAACGGCAACGGCACGTTCGCGAAAACGAACGTGCCGTGTGCAGGTCGGCTTTCCGCAGCCGCAAACCTTAAAACAGGAACTTCGCGCCCAGCCGCACAAATACCCCATGCAAATAGGTGTCGCGCAGGGAGCCGGCCGCGTAATCGGTCTCCGCTGGCATCACATCCACCTGGTACCCGCCGCCAGCCAGCAGAAACATGTTTTCCGCGAGCATATACTCATATTCAAGCCCAATGTGCCAGAGAATGTCTTGATCAATATCCACCTTCTGGTTTTTCCCATCCAACTTCACTTCCACGTTGGAGTCGATGTAGACAAATTGAAAGCCGGTTTCGACGTTCAGACTCCAGGTGTCCCAGTCAATCGCGTTGAAGTACAGCGCCGGGCCAATAAACAGCAGTGTCGCATCGCCGCGATAATCGGTCATCTTTTGGTACTTATAGGCATCAGACCCACTGTCCACCTGCCATTGGGCGACGCCCAGATTCAGGCCAACGCCCCAAGGGAACGAAAACCATTCGCGGTATGACACGCTCGCGCCGTAACCGGCATCAAACAGATCACTGTCGCCCTCGCCGGGGAGCCAAAACAGCCCGGATACCGCCAATTCGCCCGGGTCCTCGCTCAATACGCCACCCAGCGCAGCCCCCGCACACAGCAGGCCCACCATCATCAAACCAACCATCTTTTTCATCATTTTTCGACCTCTCCGGTTTTGATTTGGAACAAGCAGACTCTACCCCACCTCCCGGATGATTGTAAAGGTTGATGGTTGAATGTTGGTTGAATGTTCAGGGAATGTTCAGAGGTATCGCTGGGGGGGGGGTGCCCCTCCGGTGACCTTGCCGCCCAGCGCGCAAGTGCCCCATGCCTCGGGCTTGGCAACCTGGGCGTGGGACGGGCCGTGGTCAACCGCCCATCTGCCGGGGCAGGACATACCACAGGATGGCAAAATAATGGCAGGCGGCACCGGCCAGCACCAGCAGGTGCCAAATGGCGTGGTGGTAACGTATCCGTTTGAACAAATAGATTACGGCGCCCCCCGTGTAACACAGCCCCCCCGCAACCAACCATCGCAGGCCAGCCACATCCATATGCTCCAGCAGTGGCCGTATCGCAACGATAATCACCCAGCCCATCACAACATATAGAGCTGTGCTGGCCCCCCTGAAGCGTCCGGTGAAAAATCCCTGGAACACCAACCCCACTGCGGCGATGGCCCACACAATCCCGAATAGCGTCCACCCCAGTGGCCCACGCAGGGTAATCAGCATGAAGGGCGTATAGGTGCCCGCAATCATCAGAAAGATCATTTCATGATCCAATATCCGAAACACGCGCTTCACCCGCGGCCAGGGGAAGCTGTCGTAAAGCGTCGAGGTCGTAAACATCAGCACCATCGCAACGCCATAGATGGCGCAGGGCACCCGCCCCCCCCCCTCCCCGCGCTCGGCCGCCGCGGCCAGCAGCACAATCAATCCCACAAAGCCCAGCAGGGCGCCGATTCCATGCGTGACGGCGTGGGCAATTTCCTCGCCGAGGGTATAGGTCGATGACCGCGACGTGCTCATGCCGACCGCGCGCTTCGCCGCCCAGCACGCCCCCCAGACGTAGCTTGGTTTTCAAAATAAACAACCGGGGACGAACGGCCCGGCACCCCGGCAAACCGGCGGCCGTTTTCCACGCTATGGAAAAATAATTGGCCCGTTTTCCACGCTATGGAAAAATATGGGGAGTTTTTTCCACACTGTGGAAAAAAGTTTTCCACAGTGTGGAAAACGCTATCGCCACCTGCCGTCGGGCGCTGACCGGCCAGCGGTCGCGCCATCTGCCGTCCCCTTGCCTTCACGCCGCTGCGCACGTCTGCACGCCCTTAGAAATTATATTTCTGGCGCTGCTGATAGCCGGTATGCAGCAACTCATGGGACTTGGGACCCAGCGGCGCGCCCAGGAAATCCTGATAGAGTTTTTGAATCATGGGGTTTTCATGCGAACAGCGGAACTCGCTCTTTTTGTCATCGCGATAGATGCCAGCGGCGCGCTGGTTGCGAATGACGTCGGTCGCGCCATAGGGCTGGCCGCCGCCCCCCACACAGCCACCGCGGCACGCCATCACTTCGATGAAGTGATACGGTGTCTCCTGGCCCGCATCGCGGGCCACGCGCACTCGGTCGAGAACCTTCTCGATGTTGGCCATGGAATGGGCCACCGCCACACGGACGTCCTTGCCCGCTACCTGCAGCGCCGCTTCTTTCACGCCGTCGAGCCCGCGGATGGCCGTCAGTTCCATCGAGGGCAGGCGCTCTTTCGTCAGTGCCCAGTGCGCCGTGCGCAACGCGGCCTCCATCACGCCGCCGGTCACACCAAAGATCGTGCCCGCGCCGGAGTAATCGCCCAACACCGAATCCACCCGTTCGTCGTCAGGCAAATTCGGGAAGTCAATGCCCGCGCTCTTGATCATCCGGCATAGCTCGCGCGTCGTCAGCGAATAGTCAATATCCTGCTGGCCCGAACTGCTCATTTCTTCGCTGCGCTGAATTTCGAATTTTTTGGCGGTGCAGGGCATGATCGAGACGACGAAGACATCCTGGGGATCCAGCCCCATGCGTCTGGCATAGTAGGTCTTGGCCAGCGCGCCCACCATCGCCTGCGGCGACTTGGCGCTCGAGAAGTTGGGGATGAAGTCCGGCGCGAATTTCTCCATGTAGTCTGTCCAGGACGGGCAGCAACTCGTGATCAGCGGCAGATCGCCCTTGCCGTGTACGAAGCGCTCGACGAACTCGGACCCTTCTTCCATGATGGTCAGGTCGGCACCGAAGTTGGTGTCGAAAACGGCATTGAATCCCAAGCGCCGCAGCGCCGAATAGATTTTGCCCGTCAGCAGCGTGCCGGGGGCGTAGCCAAAATCCTCGCCGAGAGCCACACGCACCGATGGCGCAATCTGCACCACGCAATGCTTCGTGGTATCCGCGAGCGCGGCATAGACTTCCTTGGCGTGGCTATGCTCGTAGATCGCCCCCACCGGACAGTGCGCCGAGCATTGCCCGCACTTGATGCAGGGCGACTCGTGGAGCGTCACGTCCGCCGCCGGCGCAATGCGCGTGTTTTCGCCGCGTCCGATGAACTCCAGCGCCCACACCCCCTGCATCTGCTGACAAACGGCCACACACCGCCCACACAAAATGCACTTCTCTGGGTTCAGGATCAGCGACCCCGTCGTGTCGTCCTCCGGCAGGTCGCGCAGCCGCTTGCCATAGGGTGCCTGGCGGATACCGAACTCGGCCGCCAGCCGTTGCAGTTCGCAGTTGTTGTTGCGCGGACACTGCAGGCAGTCGTCGGGATGAGTGGACAAAATTAATTGGATCACGGTCCGCCGGATGGCATACAGCTCGGGGTCGTGGGTCGTCACGTCCTGGCCTTCCGCGGCCGGCGCCACGCATGCCCGCACCAGCTTATTGAAGCCCTTTACTTTCACCACGCAAATGCCGCAGGCCGCCCATGCCGGCAAGTCGGGGTGGTAGCACAAGCTCGGAATTTTCACCTGCACGTGTCTCGCCGCGTTCAGAATCGTGGTGCCCTCGGGCACCTCCACTGGCAGTCCGTTGATGGTCAAATGGACGGTCTTCATCGTATTCCTCTTTTTAACGGCGGCTCACAGCGCCAAACTTGCAGGCCTTGAGGCACTCGCCGCACTTGATGCAATTCTCCTGGATGATCCGGTGCGGCTTCTGACGCTCGCCGACGATTGTGTTCACCGGGCACTTGCGCGCGCACAGCGTGCAGCCAATACACTTGTCCTCATCGATTTCGTACAGGACCAGCTCCTTGCACACCCCCGCCGGGCAGCGCCGGTCCTCGATGTGTGCGCGGTACTCCTCGGGAAAATAGTGCATGGTGGACAGCACCGGGTTGGGCGCGGTCTGCCCCAGACCGCATAGGGCCGCCTTCTGCATGGCCGTGCCAACTTCTTTAATTTTGTCGAGATCCTCGGCCTCACCCCGTCCCGATGTAATCTTCTCCAGCAGGTTCAGTAGCGTGCGCGTTCCGATTCGGCAGGGCGCGCACTTGCCGCAACTTTCGTCCACGCAGAATTCCTGATAGAAGCGTGCCACATCCACCATGCAGTCGTCTTCGTCCATGACGATCATCCCGCCCGACCCCATGATCGATCCGAGTGCCTGCAAGTGCTCATAGTCGATCGGCGTATCGAGATAATCGGCGGTAATCACCCCGCCTGACGGCCCGCCGGTCTGCACGGCTTTGAAGGCCTTGCCGCCGGGTATGCCGCCGCCAATGTCGTAAATGATCTCGCGCAGCGTAATGCCCATGGGCACTTCGATCAGACCCGAATTGTTGATTTTGCCCGTCAACGCAAATACTTTGGTGCCCGGGCTTTTGGACGTGCCAACGTTGGCCAGCCATTCGCCGCCGCGCAGCACAATCATCGGGATGTTGGCGTAGGTCTCGACATTATTGATCACCGTGGGCTTCTGCCACAGGCCCGACACCGCCGGGAATGGCGGACGGGGAATCGGCATCCCGCGCTGGCCCATGATCGACGCCAACAACGCCGTCTCTTCGCCACACACAAACGCCCCTGCCCCAAGCCGGATGTCCACATCGAAATCAAAACCCGTTCCCAGTATGTCCTTGCCCAGCAATCCCAGCTCGTGGGCCTGGCGGATGGCGGTTTCCAAATGCGCGATGGCTAACGGATATTCCGCGCGAATATAGATGATGCCCGTGCTGGCGCCCACCGTCCATCCCGCAATGGTCATCGCCTCGAGAATCGAGTGCGGATCGCCTTCGATGGTCGAGCGGTCCATGTAAGCCCCCGGATCGCCTTCATCCGCATTGCAGACCACATATTTTTGCTCGCTCACCGCATCTTTGGTGAATTTCCACTTCATCCAGGTCGGGAATCCGGCGCCCCCGCGCCCGCGCAACCCCGATTTCTTTAAAGTGGCAATCACCTGATCGGGCGTCATCTCCGTGAGCATTTTGGCTAGGGCCGCATAGCCGTCGCGCGCCAGATAGTCGTCGATCTTTTCCGGATCAATCACCCCACAATTGCGCAACACCACCCGGAATTGCTTGCGGTGGTCGGCCACGCCTTCCAAGCGGATGTTGCGAGTGTGACTCGTCGTGTCCAGCAGCAGGCGGGTCAGCGGCTGGCCCTTGACCACCTGCTCGGCCACCAGTTCCCTGGCATCCGCCGGGGTCACGCCACCATATACTATATCGCCGGGCAACACCTTGACGACCGGCCCCTGCGAGCAGTGCCCCAGGCAGCCTGTCCGCACCACTTGGGCCTTGGCGGAAACACCTTGATCGCCCAACTCGCGCTTGATGGCCTCGTATACGTCGGTCCCGTGGCGAGCCGTACAGCCCTCGCCATTACATACCAGCAAATAAGTCTGGATCGCCATTGAACTCTCCCTGTCTCCCTAGCTCCGAACAATATCCGCGGCCGGTTTGTCGAAAATGTGATCATTCACAAGCAGTTTGCGCTCCAGATGCTGGCTGACAATTTTACGTGCCGTCTCGGCATCCACATTGCCATACACCACCGTCGGCATGCCCGGCACCACCACTTCCACCGTCGGCTCGCTGTGGCACAGGCCCATGCAGCCGGTTTGGCGCACTTCAACTCGGTCCATCCCGGCCTTCTTCAGTGCCTCGGTGAACACCGTCAGGGTCTCTTGCGCCCCCGCCGCAATCCCGCACGTGCCCAATCCAACGATAATCCGCGGCCCGGGGGCGGTCGTCCGACCCGCCACGTGCCGTTTCTTCAATGCTGCCACTGTCAGTTTTGCCATGTTGTCCCTCGCTGCTATACGTGCGATCAGGCCTCGGCCGTCGCCTTGGCCTTGTACTGCGCGATGATCTCCGCCACGTCTTCGCGCTTTAAATTCCCGTGAACGGTACCATTGACCGCCAACACCGGTGCCAGTCCGCAGCACCCCAGACACCGTACCGCCTCCACCGAAAATAAACCGTCGGGCGTCACCGTGTTGAGCCCCACCCCCAGAATATTCTCGAGTTCCTGAATCAAGTCGGCCCCGCCTTTCAGGTAGCACGCCGTGCCCATACATACCGCAATTTGAAATTGCCCCGGCTTCTCCAGCTTGAAGTAATGGTAAAATGTAAGCACGCCATACACTTGCGCTAGCGGCACCTTCAACTGCTCCGCCACCTGAAATGCCACCGACCGCGGCACATAGCCAAAATGCTCCTGCACCTTGTGCAACACCATGATTAAACTGCCTGGCACCGGCTGCCATTTGGAAATGAATGCCTCCAGTTCGGGCGTCAATATGTCCGCCGCCACCGGCGCTGCCTCTTCCGTTGTTGCCATGCCTACCTCCGCCAATCGCAATGTAAAGGCATGAAGGGTATAAAAACGCTTTCCTTATCACAAGCCCTTTTTTATCGATGTATTCACTTTACTTGCATTATTTCAGCGTTTAATGTTACATCATCACAATATAAATACTAAACAAAGGACTGTTGTGAAAAAACTAAATACCCATATTCAAAAAGATATGATCCAGCGGTTGGTCCGCTACAAAAATGCCCTCCAAAAATTCAAGTCAATGGGCCTGACGCGGGTCTTTTCCGATAATCTGGGCGAAGCGGCGGGCATTTCTGCCGCCCTGGTCCGCAAAGATATCTCGCTGGCGCGTCTGACCGTCGGCAACAAACGCGGCGGCTATCCCATTGATGCGCTGGCCCAGGGGCTGGATTCCATCCTTGGCACCCACACCCAACAGCATGTCATTATTGTCGGGTGCGGCAAGATCGGCACCGCCCTCATGCACTATCCGCGTTTTTCATCGGAATCCATTCAAATCGTCGCCGGATTCGACAATCACCCTGACCGCCTCGCCCCCGATGCCCTGATTCCCATCTTACCGATGAGCCACCTCTCGGCCTTTATAAAGGAACACGATATCCTGGTGGCCATCCTCGCCGTCCCCGAACACGCCGCCGCTAAGGTGTTCGATCAGGTGGTGGCGGCCGGCATCCAGGGAGTCCTCAATTTTGCCCCGGTCCAACTCAAGCCCACCGCTCACCTCATCGTCCAAAACATCAATATCGCCTTCGAAATCGAAAATATTTTTTACGGCGTCCGCTTCAATCAAAGCCAATGACCCCATCGCCCCCCCCATCGCGGCGGGTTACCTCTTTGGCGATGCTTCAGCCGCCTTGACCGGTGCCTTGGCTTTC
Source organism: Kiritimatiellia bacterium (assembly GCA_028681135.1). Taxonomy (GTDB): domain Bacteria; phylum Verrucomicrobiota; class Kiritimatiellia; order CAIQIC01; family Lenti-01; genus JAAZFE01. The sequence continues at coordinate 16,992 of JAQUJC010000034.1, forward strand.
GCTTTCGGCGGATCGTCCTCCGCCTCCTCGTGAAAGTGGCGGACCGCCAAACTGCGTATGGCGGCAATGCCTTTGGCCGCATCGTGTCCTTCGGCCGTCAGCGTAATCTCTGCACCGCACTCGGCGCCAAGGGCAATCACATCCATGATGCTTTTGGCGTCGGCCACGCGGTTGTTATAGGAAATACGAATCGTGGCCCGGAACCGCTGGGCCAACCGCACCAGACGCGCCGCCGGCAGAACGTGCAACCCAGACTTGTTCGCCAGCCGCAGATCCGCACTGTGAACCCGCTGGGGGGATGGGCGCCGCGCCGCGCGGGTCAACTCGCGCTTCGAAGCGCGGCGTGCCGTGTCCAAGGCGCGATCAAACGCGGCGGTCTTGGCGAACACAAAATCAGCCCCCTCCTCAAAACAGCGCAGCCGGGTGGCAGCCGTCGCGCGGTCCGACATAATGATGACCATGCAACGCTCGTCCAACGCCATGGCATGACGCAGCACCTCCAGCCCATTCCCATCCGGCAACGTTAAATCCAGCAGGATGGTACCAGGCCGATACTCGTCAATCCGTTTAATCGCGGTGGCAACCGTGCCGGCCTTGGCGACAAAAATGTCGGCCGCCATCTTGTTCAGCAGCGACGCCATTCGGCGCCGGGCCGCCGCATCCGCTTCCACCAATAACAAACTGGGCTGATTGAGCCGACGGGCGGTGGACCCGTTCTTTTTCGGGCGAATCGTCTTGGCTGCACTCATGGCTATCTTCCTTTCCCACAGGGTATCAGCCACAACCGGATAACGGATGCTCACCAGCCATACCCTGTTTGACCTCAGTATAGACTATCCCCCACCACACGCAAGCTCCAACCTTTTCGCAGCGCGCCCAACCGCAGACCGCAGATGTCAGACGCAAGCTGAAACGAGGGTAAAATGGCTCGAATCCCCACCCCCATCAAGCCCCATCGTGATTCCGTTGAAAACCCGCTGCGTCAGGTATCGGTGAACTCTGCCCAAAAATATCTTCAGAAAATCACTTTACAAGAAGCTGGTACTCTGCCCCCTTTTTTTCCACATCGTCTCCCTTCTTATCAATCCCAATACATCATTTCATAGGACTGACCCCTATTTGCTTTTTGAGTTTTGCAAGAGGCTTGATCGCGTGAAAAAACCAAAACCGATTACCCCTCCCCCGCCCGCTGTGCTGTGTCGTTGGGTTTGGCCTCAATTCCAGCAGGAAACGAGTTGGGCGAGATCGGCTGACGATTCGATGATGCGGGGGCCGCGAAAGGGGGCACGCCAGGCGCGGCGGGTGCGCAGACGGGCGCGATAGAGCGTGGCAAAATCGAACGCGGGGGCTGGCGCACCGGGACCGCCCAGGAGTTCCGCGCCGCGGCGGACGTTATCGATCATCCAGGCGGGCAGGCGGGCGGCATAATCATTGCGGGCTATTTCGCCGCGATGGCAGGCCAGTGCCGCGCATAAGTGCTCCAGTTGGGGGCGATCGGCCGCCACCATGAGATTGGGCCGCAAGAGGGGATGCCAGTATTCGGTCTCAACCACGGCTTGCGGGTGGGCGGCTGCATCGAGCGCCGCCACTCCCAGTCGGTGGGTAGCGCGGTGGGTGGGATGCCCGTCGCGTTGATGCGGAAGAACCAGGGCGGTGGGTCGGCGGGCAGACAACTCATAGGCCAGTTCTTGGGTGGAAACCATGCCAGTGGAGAGCGACGGAAGCAGACGCAGCCGAAACCCGAGGTGGGCGCAGGCGGCGCGGAGTTCCCGCTGGCGTTCCACACGCCGTTCGGGCCGACTGCCCAGAGTGGCGGGCAGCACCCAGACCTCGAAGGCGCATTCCTGGCACAGTCGCAACGAGAGCAAACCCGTGATGGATTCGTCATCTGGATGCGGTGCCAATACTAATAGGCGCTTTTTCATCGTTCCATTGTCCTGCTGTTGATCGTTGCCGCCAAGCCAATTCCATCGTAAAGTTGAACTTTTGGGCCAAGAAAACGGGGTAAAGCGGTTGATATTGGGGGCGGGATGGGGTAGTCTTAACCCAATTGTAATAATTATGAGACTAATGCTCTACAACATGCGCTACGGCACCGGCACAGGATTCCGGTTTCATCTGCCCTTCCCTTTCGGCGGCTTTTTTCGGCGTACCAACAAGAACCTGAACTCGCTGATCGACTTCTTCCGCGAGCAGAAGGCCGATGTGCTCGGGCTGGTGGAGATTGATTCGGGATCGTACCGGGCTGGTCACCGCAATCAAGCCGACACCATTGCCCGCCATCTGGGCAAACGCACCTTCTGGCGGTCCAAGTATACCTATTGGTCGTGGTGGAGCCGGCTGCCGATGATGCGCCAACAGGCCAATGCTTGCATCTCGGGCCATGCGGTGATTCGCGAGCGGACCCATTTTCTGCGCAAGGGCGTCAAGCGCCTGGTGATGGAGTTGGAGCTGGAGCATGTGGTGATCTTTATCGTCCACCTGGCCCTGAGCCGCCGCTGCCGAGAAGCACAGTTGGCTGACTTGGCGCGCCTGGCGAAAAACGCGCGCAAACCCTATCTGATTGCCGGCGACTTCAACGCCTTCGCCGGCAAAGTGGAGTTGCAGGATTTTATGGATGCCCTGCAGTTGACCAATGCCAATCTCCTGGATGCGCCCACCTTCCCGAGCCGCTCCCCGCGCTGGCAACTCGATTTCATCCTGCATAGCCCGGAGATCCGCGTGACCCACTTCGAGATCGCTTCGGATGTCCGCCTCAGCGACCACCTGCCGCTGATTTGCGACTTTGAAGTCACCAAGCCGTCCGCTCTGCCCATCGGGGCGTGAGGCACTGCCCTTGACGGGGGGGATCTGCGATTCAGTGCCTGTTTATGTGCCATGCTTAAAGCGCGGCTCACCGGGGACGGTTCGCCCTACCGGGGGCGGGAATGTGCGTTATGGGTAGGGCGAATCGTCCCGATGAGCCGCTCCTGTAACGAATCGCAGATGCACCCGCTGACGGGGCGTCTCTCGGGGCGTCTCTCCCAAAACCATTTGCCCCCGCGGGATGGGTTCGCTACAGTGGACCAGCAAAGGAGAGTGCATCGATGAAAGCTTTGACCACCGCTTTGATACTATTGGGATTGGGTTGCGTCCAGATGGCCGCCGCCGGCGACATTCAAACGGAGTGGGCCTATCACTCGGCCGGTAGTGAATCGCGCTTGATCGACCGTGTCCCCGGCACCGACTTGACCTTTCTGGCCAACGGATCGGATGCTCTTTCCACATCGGAAACCGTGACACTCTATGTGCTGACTGCTCAAAATTTTGCAGGAAATCTGGATGAACAGGTCTCGGCGCGCTGGTGGAACGGCACTCGGGCTCATTGGGTCATGGGCTACTGGGTGGGCCCGGTGGAGGTGTCCGCAACAGAGAACACCTTCCGCGGCCACCCCGCGGAAGGATCAACCACTCTCGATTTGTGGCGAATCACTATCCCCCCACTGGTAACCCGACCAGGCGATAATTTCTACGCAATCCAATTGAAAGCATATCAAAACGGCCACACCGACGAGCGCTATCTGCTGTGCCGCACGGGCGGTGATTTTTCGCGCACCAACCGCCTGGGCCAGATTTGGTCGTCGTCAGAAGAATTCGCCCAACAAGATTGGAAAATTCAGATACAGCCCGAGCCATGACTTCTTTTCACGGCACGTTGCATCGGGGCCCGCTAGGGCACCTGCCGCATCCCAATTTGCATTTGTCGGTGTTCCGCCTTGACATTTACGGCCTAAACCGTTGATTCTTGCGGTGTACGAGGAGAACCGCCCTTTATGCCTGAGACCCCACTGAGTCGAAAAGCCCCGCGCCGCCGCAAAGTGGATCCCGCCCTCCAATATCGGTGGGGTCTCGTGGGAGTGATCCTGGCGGTCGGATTATTCCTGTGGTACCTGCGCACCAGCGGCGTGAGCCGTCAATCGCAGACCGACCTCAGCCGCTATTATGAGAAGATCACCTGCCCCCGTTGCAACAACGAAGAACCGCAAAAGACCACCTGCTCCTTGTGCGGAGGCAAAGGGGAGCTTTGGATCGATACCCGGATTGATCCCGGGCCCGGCGGTGAACGGCCTGCCGAACCGTAAATTGACTGCTATCGCAAGGGGGGGGGGCGGTGGCGGCCGGTCGTGATGAAGCTCCTTACCCGATATCTGTTGAGCCAATTGCGACGGCCGTGGCTTTACGTCATGGCGGGATTCTCGCTGATTGCCATCCTGGTCGACTTGTTCGATCATTTCGTGGACTTCATGGAAGCCGGCACCCCCCCGCAGCAGATTCTGCTCTACTACCTGGTGTTGCTGCCCACCTATATGCCCTATCTGCTGCCGATTTCGCTGCTGCTGGCGTTGCTCTATGCCTTGTGGCAGTTGGGAAAAAATGCCGAACTGACCGCCATGCGCGCGTGCGGCTTGAGCCTGACCCAATTGATTACACCCTATCTGCTCACCGGAACCCTGGCGGCATTTCTGCTGCTGGCCATCAACGAAGGGTTCAATCCGTGGGCCACCCATTGGACGCGGCAATTCCAATCCATGCAAGGGTCCGCCCACGCCTCGCGGGCGTATCTGGCGGTCAATTTGGCCTATAAAAATGTCATTGGGCGACGTATTTGGCGCATTGGCACCTTTGATCCACGGCCCACCACCTCCTACGAAATGCGGCAGGTCCACTTGACCCAGCAGCGCCCCGATGGCTCCGACGAATTTCAGATGGACGCAAGCCGTGCGCGCTGGCTCGATGGCCACTGGTGGTTTGAAAATGCCGAAACCCTCTACTACACGACCAACAATGCCCCGCATGGCGCCGTGGAAAAGAATCCGAATCTCGAAATGCCCATGCTGTCGGAAATACCCCGAGACTTTATTAATGAAATTAAGGATTCGGAAGAGCGTTCGGCGGCTGAAATCCTGCGCTTCATCTCCACGCATCCGGATATTTCGGACGACGCCCGCAAGCGGCTGATGGTCGATTTTCACTATCGCCTGGCGGCGCCGTGGTTGTGCATCATTGTGATTCTGGTTGGCGTGCCATTTGGGCTGCATACCGGACGCCGTGGCATGGGGATGGGTATCCTGCTGGCGCTGCTGACCTTCTTTGCCTATTACATCATGATGGGATTATGCTTGGCCTATGGCAAAGCCGGAACACTCTCCCCCGTCGTAGCGGGGTGGCTGCCCTCGGGCATTTTTCTGGTGCTGGGGCTTGGCATGCTCTGGCACAACCGTTAGGCGGCGGTGCGGCGGGTCTTCTGCCAGACCCACCGTGCCCGGCTACAGCGCTAGAAGCTCCTGGACATCTTCCCAGGTCAGGTCGTGGACATCCGTGGCGCTATCGCCATCCTCCAGGGTGGCATTGTACAGTGCCTGCTTTTTGCGTTGAAGCGCCACGACACGCTCCTCGACCGAATCCTGGGCGATGAGCTTCACGCTATAGACAGTGCGTTTCTGGCCAATGCGGTAGGCGCGATCAGTGGCCTGGTTTTCCACCGCAGGATTCCACCACGGATCGTAGTGGATGACCATGTCGGCGCCGGTCAAATTCAATCCCGTGCCGCCGGCTTTCAGACTAATCAAGAACAGGGGAATGCCCTCATCGCGATTGAATTCTTGAACGATCTTCAGCCGTTCCTGGGTGGCACCATCCAGATAGCAATGGCGTAGACCCCGGCGGGTGATTTCGCGACGGAGAATGCTCAGCATCGAAACAAATTGGCTGAATACCAACACACGGTGACCGCCATCCATCGCTTCGTCGAGCAGTTCGAAGAATAGGTCCATCTTGGCCGAGGGTTCCTTCGCCTTCAGCCCGTCAAGTTTCAGCAAGTCCAGATGGCAACAGGTCTGACGGAGCCGCAGCAGCGTGTTGAGAATCGTGAACTTGGAGCGGGCAAACCCCTGCGTCGCTACCAAATCGGCAATCTGGCGGCGCGAGTTTTCAATCAGCGCGGTATAGACCTTCTGCTGGTCCGCACTGAGCGGACACGCCGCGATGCGTTCAATTTTCGGCGGCAACTCCTTGGCGACATCCTTTTTGAGCCGCCGCAGCAAGAAGGGCCGCAGTTTGCGACGCAGTTTCCACTGCGCCAGTTCGCCTTCCGGGCCGCCCTGACTCAGGGGCTGTTCAATGTTCCGGCGAAACGTATCGGCGCTGCCCAGATAGCCTGGCATCAGAAAGTCCATGATGCTCCATAGATCGCCCGCACCATTCTCGATCGGCGTGCCCGTCAACACAAAACGGTGGTCGGCACGTAACCGCTTGGCCGATTTTGCATTGCGAGTGGAATGATTTTTGATGTGCTGGGCTTCATCCAAAATCACCGCCAGAAAATCCAGGGGGGCATACTGGTCAATGTCACGCCGCAGCAGCGCATACGATGTGATCAGCACATCCGCCTTCTGAAACGACTTCCAGCGCTCATGACGGTCGCTTCCCGTTACCGCGCCAAATCGCAGCCAAGGCGTAAAGCGTGAGGCCTCGGCCACCCAGTTTTCCACCAGACTGGTGGGGCAGACAATCAAGGCCTGCTTGCGCGTTTCGCGGGGCTGTTCGGCCAATGCCATGGACAACCAAACAAGCGCCTGTAAAGTTTTACCCAACCCCATTTCATCGGCTAAAATACCGCCAAAACGGTTGTGCTGAAGAAAACGCAACCACTGAATGCCTTCTTTTTGATAGGGGCGCAACAAACGAGCCAAGGTGGGGTCGAGCGGCTCGGGTGCCATCGTTTCCAGGCGGTTATGCCGCGCCGCGGTCTCCAACCAGGTGGGGGGGGCCTCGACATCCACGCCATCCAAATCCTGGAGGGCGCTGGCAGCATAGGCGGCATAGACCGGCGCCAAGCGAAAACTCCCGGGGCGACTCCCCTCGCCCGAGGCGCAATCACGGAATACGCTTTGTAGCGACAAGACGGCATCGGCATCCAGCAGGATGGTCCGCCCTTTATGTTCCAGATAGGCATCCCCCTTGAGCAACGCACGTTGGATTTCGACCGCGGACAGGCTGGCACCCTCGCCATCGTCAAAATCAAACCGAACCTCGAACCATCCCTTGCCTCCGCCATTCTCCGGATCAATGTGTACCACCGGGGTAGCGAAAACCGCAGTGTCCATTCGCTCGCGAATACGGCCATGCCATTCCAGACGCCATCCGCGACGGCGCAAAAACGGCACCGCGCGCCCCAAAAAGTTGAGCACGTCACGGGTGCCCACGATAGGCGTCAACTCCGATCCGTTGTGCCCGGATATCCCAAAACGAGCCAACAACGCCAGAGCCTGGCGTTCCACATCCTGATCGCGAACCGTGTAGCGTAGGATGTCGTCGGGATCAGGATGCGCGAATCCGCCGCGGGCGCATGACCGACCGGCCACCACCTGCACATCGTCATAGACCGCCACCAATCGCATCGCCAGACTGGCCGGACTGCCGCGTACTTCGAGATGGAAACGGGGTTCTTCCGGATCAAAGCGGAAGACGTCTGGCGCCACCTCGGCCTCCAGGCGCACCAATGCCCCTAATCGGGGCAGTTCCTCGCGCAAAAAGCGCGGCACGTCCTGGCGAGAAATGACGACTTGGCGCTGGTAGATTTCCCGCAGCGGCAACGGCAGCAAGTTCTCTAGCGGCCAGAAATGCCCCCCACCAAAAACCCACCCCGCCTTGCTATGCACCAGATATGTGGGAAACTCCACTCCGCGCATGAAGGGCAGCGTGGTATCTGCCACCAGCAGCAGTTCGCCATTCTCGTGATCCAAATCTACCCGCATGACGGTCGAAACGGCTGTCGCGTTGACCGGCAATTCCTGCCCACCCTCTTCCCACAGCGAAAGTCCGCGATGCAGTTCCAGCACATTGATGAAATCGGCCATCTCGAGGTCCAGGGCATCCGGAACCTCGCCGCCGGCGATTTCCTCGAGCACAAACAACAGGGCATCGTGACGCGGAGTCAACCCCAGGACAGTCCCAGACGGGATGTCGCTGATCGGATGCCGACGCCCCTTCACGTCTAGAAACACCCGCAGGGGAACCGGCCCGGACGCCGCGGCTTCGCGCCAGCCATGCGGCAATCCCAGCACTACCGAGGCATCCCATGCTCCGGCTGTCCCGGGGGGCGCACGCTTGAAAAATGCCGTGTCCTCTAATTGTCGCAAATGCCGTGCCCGACGCTCCTCTTCCCGTAATTTGCGCTCCCGGTCCGGATCGGTTCGGCGCGCCAACAGAGCCAGCCCCAGGGCAATCACATGCGAACAGATGATGCCACGCTCGACATTATCCCGGCAGGGGCACAGATTCTCGCAACTCAAATCCGGCAAAATACGTGCAGCCGTCTTGATTGATCGACTGCCCCACGACAGGGTGCCGCGCATCACCGATGCCTCGAATTCAGCCTCCAGCACCAATCCGCGCTCAAACAGCGTCTGCCCGTCGCGGAACGTCACCGCCCCGCCCCAGCTTTGCAAAATCTTTCGTGTGATTGGCAATGTCACGAACCGCTCCCAACGCTTTTCAGCCGCAAGTCAAATAGGAGAACTATACCGATTTTCCCGCATGTGGCAATCCCATCCAAGGTCCGCAATCATACGTGGCGCATCTGCGATTGGGTGGTTTTCGTCCCGGGGTCAGCCTGCGTGCATGGTGGCTGTCATCCCGGCTTGTCCACCGTCTTGCCCGCCGTCTTGTCCGCCGTCTTGTCCGCCGTAGCCTTGGCGAAGGTGGAAGCCTTGGCGAAGGCGGAAGCCTTGGCGAAGGTTGGAACCTGTCGCGGGATCTCGGTCCGGATGCACCCGGCCAGCCATCGCAGCGAAACCGAGATGTTTCGACTTCGGCACGGTGCGCCTCCACTCAACATGACCAGCGCTTGCACTCTATCGCAGATGCGCCCCACCGGGCGTTCGCACGCAAATTCACACTTGCCTGGCAGCAAGGGACGCCGTATCCTCATGCCCCAATGTTGTCCACCCGGACCCGGTACCGCCAACGACGACAAGCACCAGCCATGAGTTTGACAAAGAGAGTTCCTGCATGACCATGATGATTTCTAAATTTCATAAACTGATCCAATCGCGCCTGCTCTGGGGAGCGTTTTTGATCGTGATCGTCTTTTCGTTTGTGATTTGGGGCATGGTCTGGCCTTCGGATGTAGACGAAGCTGAGCGCCAGAACGCAGCCGGGCTGCTGGATAATCGCCCGGTCTCCCACGGGGAATTTCGCTCCGCCTATCGCAACACCTATCTGGCACGCGCCCTGTCCGTGGGACGCGAGATCGCCTCAACGCCTGAAAATGAGGCCATCCTGCGTCAGTTGGCCTGGCAGCGCTTGGCCACCTTGCGCCAGGCGGCTCAACTGGGCATCGCCGCCTCCGAAGACGACCTGGTGAGTGCCATTCGCTCCAACTTTGTGGATGAAGAGGGCCGGTACCAGCGCGCACGCTATGAGGCCTTTCTGCAATCCTTTGTCCGGCCCATGGGCTTCACCCCCGCCCAGTTTGAACACCATCTGCGCGAAGAAATCGCCATCCAGAAACTCGGCAGCTTGATCGGTCGCCAGGCGTATGTCACGCCTCTGGAAATTCGGCGGACCTACGAAACGCTTCTGGATTCGTTCGTGGTCGATTATGTCAAAGTGGCTACTGCTGACATCGAAAAGACCGTCACGGTAACCGAGGAAGAGGCCCAGGCCCTCTACGACGAAAACCCGGAAGCCTTTACCTTGCCCGAACAGCGCGAAATCATGGTGGCGACCTTCCCCATCGCGGAGTTTCTCGATCCTGATGCCGAGATCGCCGAAGACGATATCCTGGACTACTACGAGCTGAACATTGACGACTACACCACAACTGAAGAGGACGAGGATGGCGAACCGCGCACCGTAGTGATGGACCTCGACGACGCCCGGGAGAGCATCCTGACCGCCCTGCGCCGCAAGGCGGCCATCGATCGGGCCGATGCCGTAGGCACCGAACTGGCGTTCCGCAGCATGCCCGACCGCGATGGGCGCATCCCTGATTTTACCGAAGAAGCCGAAAAGGGTGGCCGACCAGCTCGTTCCTTGCCCCCTTTCTCACGCCGTGATACACCGCTGGAGGATGTGGATGCCGCGTTTGTGGCCGCCGCCTTTGAACTGGAAGAAAACGCCTTCAATCGTGTCAGCGTGCCCGTGGTCGGCCAGGATAATGTCTATGTCCTCTATTTGACCGCAATTCATGCTCCGCGCGTACCCGCGTTCCATGACATTCAAGACCGGGTCACCGAGGTCGCCCAACGCCGGGCCGTCTTTGATGCCCTGGGCGCCCAGGCCCAGAAAATCCAGCAGGATGCCGTAGATATCCTGCGTGAGAACAAATCATTTGCCACCGTGGCTGAAAAATATGATCTGGAAGTCATCCGCCCTGATGCGTTTACAGGCCTGTCGGGGTCTTCCGCGGAAGATGAAGCCGTTCAAGCCCTGGTCCAAGCTGTCGTAGCCTATAACCAGGGCGAAGTCACCGAGCCGCTCGCGGTCTCCGACGGACTGCTTGTGGCCTATATCGTGACGCGCACCCCTGCCGACCCCGCCAATTTCGGTGCCTACCGCGACGAAATTGCTTCGGCCATCCGCAATCGCCGGGCCCAGGGGTTGTTTGTGGATTGGCAAGAGGCGCTGTTGACGCCCGAACGCTTCATCGACTACCAGCGCCTCGCCCCTGCCGATGATGACGCCGAAGATGGGGAAGACATCGAAGGCGAAGACTCACGACAAGAAGACATCCGCGTTGACGCCGCCATTTAAGAACCATGTAAAATAGGATAAGGAGCCCATCATGATCGTAACCACCAAAGAACTCTTCGCCCACGCCTATGGTAAATATGCCATTGGTGCTTACAACATCAACAACCTCGAACAGACCATGGGTCTCTTCCAAGGCAACGTCGACAGCAAGGCACCGTTCATTGTGCAACTGTCGCGGGGTGCCCGCGCCTACACCCATAAGCGCATGCTCGAAGCCATGATGCAAACCGCCAACGAAATCTTTCCCGAGGCCGTCTTCGCCATCCATCTCGACCACGGTGACGAGGCCACCTGCATGGACTGCATCAACTCCGGCTATTCGTCCGTGATGATCGACCACTCCCACGCGCCCTTCGAGGAGAACGTCGAAGTGACCAAGCGCGTTGTGGATGCCGCCCACGCCAAGGGCGTCGTGGTCGAAGCCGAATTAGGCCAGCTCAAGGGCATCGAGGAAGACATCGTCGCCGCTGAGCATGTCTATACCAAGCCTGAAGAAGCCGAAACCTTTGTCAAGGCCACTGGCTGCGACAGCCTTGCTGCCGCCATCGGCACCTCCCATGGCGCCTTCAAATTTAAGGGTGATCAGAAACTGCGTTTCGACATCCTCGAAGAGATCCAGAAGCGGATGCCCGGCTTCCCGTTGGTGATGCACGGCTCATCCTCTGTCCCGCAGGACGAAGTCGCCCGCATCAATGCCGCCGGTGGCAACATCCAAGGCGCCTCCGGCGTCGATGCCTCCCAATTCCTTGGCGCCGCCAAGCTCGGCGTCACCAAAATCAATATTGACACCGATGGCCGCCTGGTCTGGTGCCGTGTCCACCGCGAATTCTTCCGCGATCACCCCGAAGAATTCGACCTGCGCGGTCCCGGCAAAGTATTCATGCCCGAATATGCCAAGTTCATCGCCGCCAAAAACGTCCTGCTCGGCAGCGCGGGTCAGGTGGACGATGCCCGTGCCTTTATCGAAGCCAATAAGAAATAGCTTCTCCGTCAGTCGACACCACCGGGCCGGGAGCCGTCTCCCGGCCCGTTTTATGAACTCCAAACCCCCGCCTGAGTCTATCGGTCTTAGTGAACACCGATAAACGAATCGCATTCATTTATTGCCTTAAGTGAAGGTTACTTATTGCAATAACTGAGGGTTACTTATTGCAATAAGTGACCGCGTCAAAACAGGTTGATTTTCCGATTTCTGACATTCATTCTTGCAGGGTAGAGCGCTTTAACTTATGGTGCTAAAAGATTCCCGCTGGCATGGGCCTTCGGATGAGCATCACAGGACATTCCACAACAGGATTGGGCATGACAATGAACACACCCCGACGCGTTTTTCTCATCACCCTCAGCAGTCTTTTCGTGGCAGGACTTGCATTCCAGGCGCAGGCCAACGGCAATGTCCACGTCTCCCGTTTCTGGCATAATCACCAGCCCACCTATTGGCCGGAATGGAACAGTAACGGCAGCGAGAACAGCCGCGTGCAATATGCCTGGGATTCCATTGTGCTCAAACCCGGTCAGAACTACGGCGGTATCAGCCCCAATTATCATCCTGAAAATGATCTGGGCAACATCTTCGGCCTCGATGACCGTCGCAATGCCTATCAGGCCGGTCCGCGCAACTCGCTCAACACCTTTTCCGGCGGCGGTTTTGCGCTGAGCTATTCGGGTTCGCTGATCGACAACGTCCGCCAGCTTGGCGGCGGCGGCCATCTCGGCTATGGCGGCGATTGGAACAGCGGCAACACCGAAGCCCGCGGCTGGGGCCGTCTCGATCTCGTCGGCTTCACCTATCACCACTCCCTCGCCCCGCTCCTGCCCAAAGAGGTCTTTCGCAAGGAACTCCAAATCTTCAAGCAGGCCTGGTGGAAGGCCTGGGGCGGCGAAAGCGATCTCAGCGACCACTCAAAGGGATTTTTCCCGACCGAAATGGCATTTTCTGAATCGCTGATCGACGTGCTGGTCGATGAAGGCTACGAGTGGTCGATTGTCGCCAGCCACCATCTTTCCCGCACCTGCCCGACCTATTTTGACCAGTTCGATCTCGACAACAACCAGTACGGTATTTTCTCTGCCCCCCCCAACAAGGCCGACCTGCTCGGGCCGTCGCCCACCGACGGTTGGTGGTACAGCGAACCCAACCCCGGCAATGCCGCCTGGAACGTCGCGCCTTACGCCTATCAGCTTCACAAGGTCCAGTACGTCAACCCGGACACCGGGGCCACCAAGCAGATATACGCCGTCCCCTCCGACGATGTGCTCAGCTACCGTTTCGGCTACGCCAATGAGGGCATCGGTAAAATCAACGACAACATCGCGCCCTATGCCACCGATCCCAACCGTCCCGTCATTGTCATGCCGTCCTCCGACGGCGACAACGCCTGGGGCGGCGGCAGCAGCTCCTGGATGGAAGCCACGCCACAATTTTTCAACAGTGCGGCCAGTGCCGGCTACAACAAAAACACCCCCCAGGGTTTTGTGGATGCCGCCAAGGCCCACGCCCCCCTCGTCCACATCGAAGACGGCGCGTGGATTTTCCCGGAAATGGATTACGGGTCGCCCAACTTCCTCAAGTGGATCGAGCCCCCCCTCGTGAATACGGCCATCGGTGCTACCAACCGCTACGCCAGCACCCAGGCCGATCTCGAAACCCCTGGTTTCGCCCTCAAGTTTTTCAGCTACGCCCCCCTCATGGCCGGTGCCAACTGGTGCATCACCGCCGAGCAAATTTTCAAGGACGGAGGTGGCGACGTGGCTGCATGGAAAATCCAGGCACCCTACGACTGGGACGGTACCTGGAATGCCCTCAACGATGTCGAGCTCGCCTGGCACATCTATCTGACCGGCCTCGACTCCGGTTTCAACTACTATGGCGGCCTTGGCAACGACGACGAAAACAAGCCGGCCCTCGCCACCAAGCGCGCCATCGACAAGCTGTCATCGTTCATGAGCACGCGGATGAATCTGGACGAGACCCCGCCCACCGTCCTCAAGCCCCAGCGCTTCCCCTACAACCCCGGCACCTATAACTTCGGCTGGTATAACTATATTCCCGGCGGCGACACGCGCTACCTCAAAAAGATGCCCTCCGAGTTCTACGTCTGGACCCATGCCTACGATGTCAACGGCATCAGCGACATCTCGGTCAAGGTCCGCTTCGACAACGATGGCGTCAATTCGCTTTCCACCACCGACAACGAAACCTATGCAGGTGGCGGCGACGTTGGAAGCTGGATGTCTGTTCCCATGACCAAGCGCGTGCTGCCCAAGACCCGCAGTGCGCTCAATACCGCTGCCGACAACGGCGAAATCGACTATTTTGTCTTTGATCCCGCCTTCTGGCCTGAGCCGGTTATCGCCGACTATTATTTTGTCGAAATAAACGATGGCAATGCCCCCGGTTTCCGCGGCAAATTATTGGATTATTACATCGAGGCCACCGACTCACTCGGCAATGTCCACAAGTCCGATATCCAGCACGTCTGGGTCGAGCATGACGGTGGCCAGAGCAGCATGTCTCCCACGGCCTCCTTTGACCCGGCCACTCCCTCCGACTGCGCCCCCATCACCGTCAACTTCAATGCCGCCACCTCCCCGCTGGCGACGGCGGCGGTCGTTACTGTGTCCTATCACTTCTCCACCGCCACCAACGACTGGGTTTCCCTCGCGATGACCCGCACCGGCACGAATACCTTCTCCCACACTTTCAGCACCAACGACATCCCCGACAACGCCCCCCATCTCGAAGTGGCCTTCACCGACGGCGTCAACTGGGCGAACAACGGCGGCGCCAACTGGATGACATCCATTCGCGACTGCGACGCGCCCGTCAACGGCGTCCTCTTTGATCCCGCCACGCCCAACGGCTGCGACCCCGTCACCATTCGCTACTACCCCGCCGGTCGCCCCCTCGACGGCGCCGCCAGCGTCTATATTCACGTTGGCCGCAACGACTGGCAGGATGTCGTCGACCCCGACCCGCTCATGACCCAGATTGGCACGTACTGGGAATACACCTACGCCATGCCGTCAAACACCGTGGCCATCGACGTGGTCTTTCATGACGGCGCGGGCGTCTGGGACAATAACGGCGGGGCCGACTGGCATGTGGCCGTCACCAATTGCGGCACGATGCCAGAGCCGCCCCCTGCTGTTTCCATCAGTCCCACCGATCCCGTGGGCTGCGGCCCCATCACAATCACCTACAATCCCTCTGGCCGTATCCTGCTCGGCGTCGATCCGGTCAAAATCCACATCGGCCGCAACGGCTGGCAGGATGTCATTCTGCCCAATCCCTCCATGACCAAGAGCGGTTCGACCTGGACCTATACCTACACCCCGCCACCCGGCACCACCAACATCAACCTGGCCTTCAATGACGGTGCCAGCACCTGGGACAACAACACGGAGATGAACTGGAACTTCGCCGTCGCGGGTTGCGAAGACATTCCCACCGGTCTCGCCATCACCAATCCCGCCAGCCATATCGCGGTTGCCAATTCCATCGCCACCTATGATCTCCAAGGCGTCGCCGATGGCATGGCAGGCACCCTGGCCTGGACCAACTCGCTCACCGGGGCGGCCGGCACCCTACCCGCCGCCACCACCTGGTCCATTCCCGGCATCGCTCTCGGTGTCGGCGGCAACGAAATTATCGTCAGTGGCAGCAACAGCACTGTTGCGGGCACCACTACCAACGCGGTGGATAACGCTTCGGACACCGCCTACAGCGACGGATGGAACACAGGCAACAACGGCGGCAGCGGCTTCCTGGGGTGGATGTTCAACCATTCGCAAGGCACCGGGTTTGCCGGTTGCTTCGTCGACGATCCTGCCGCTGCCGGCATTTCCGGCTTGGGCACCGAAGCGTTCGGCTTCTATGCCAATCCACCGGATTCAGGCGCCAACGCCGAAGTCATTCGGGATTTTGGTGCCGCAATGGCCGTCGGGTCGACGTTCCGCTTCGATTGGGGCCTGAACTGGGACAGCGACGCCTCCAATTCGTACCGCGGATGCAGCCTGTTGGCTGACGACACCGAACTGGTGTACATCAACATGGGCAACAGCGAAGTGATTTCGATTAATGGCAACCCCATGTTCACCAACTACGGCGCCCAGGCTATTGCGCTGCATTTCGAGTATGTGGCCGACGGCAGCGTCCGCGTCCATGCCACGGGCCGCGACGGAACAGAATCCTACGACGAAACCCTCACGGTGCCCGCCGGCGCTCCCAGCCGCGTAAAATTCTATTTCAACGCCAGCTCCGTCCCGGCCGATCCCGATCAGGACAACCGCCAGATGTATGTCAACAACCTCATGATCACTGCGCCCTCGGCCGGCGGCGTAGAAACCCATTCCGACTTTGTCGTCATCACCCGTCAGAGCGGTGACACTCCACCGCCCTTCACGATGGACATGAATCCCGACTTCACCGGCAACGGCTTGGGATTCCGTCTCGCCGCCACAGAGGCCGGCGCGCAGTACGCCATTTGGGCCAGCCCCATTCTCTTCCCCACCCAGAATTGGCAACTGATCGTTGGGACCGAAACTCAAGCCACCGGCGGCCCCCTCGACCTCTCCATCACCAACGATCTGTTGCCAACCAACTTCTACCGGGTGGGCTACACTACACCCTAGCCTGCATTATAATACAGGCTAGGCCTCCGCGGGATATTTCCGGTCTTCTGGGGTGCCAAAGGTGGCCCCCCTGTTGCCCCCTGATATAAAAAGCGCCGCAGAGATTCTGCGGCGCCGGTTGATCCCTTGCGGGCGGGAGGGGTCAGTTCAACTTGCTGTTGATTTCGGCCTCGGCCAGCGACCAGAAATATGCGCTGTCACCATGGAATCCGTGGCGTTCAGCAATGTAATAGGCGGCGTCCTGAATCATGCGATAGCGCTCTTCCAGACTCAGGGCGGCCTTAGCGGCGGGCACCTTTTTACGGGCTGGCGCGGCTTTTTTCGGAGCCGGGGCTTTGGTTGCCGGTTTCTTCGCAGAGGCGACGCGTTTCGGGGCCGCCTTCTTGGCCGTGGCGGCGGGTTTTGCTGCCGCCTTCTTCTTCGGGGTGGTCTTCTTTGCTGGTTTCATGCTTGCTCCTTGCTCCAGGGGCAATCTGGAGCCGTTTTATTCTCATTGTACTGCCCCCCGACACGGGGTGCAAATTTGGGCGAACTCTATTGCACCCCTCAGAGATTGCAAGCCCTTTTTCACACACCCACCTCCAATTAACTTCCTGTCACAACCGCTAGTTACA
>JAQUJC010000035.1 GCA_028681135.1 Kiritimatiellia bacterium
CCGGATCGGTTGCGCTTCTTCCTGACGAACATTGCGCCATTTTACCAGCGGGACACCCAAACTCAAACCCCAACCCAATGGTTACAGGGGTTTTCGGGCATCATTTTCGGCGATGTTGAACTCAGGAAAATTGTACAATTCCCGCATCGCTGAGCTTCATGCATAACGCTGGCCAAAGCGGTCGGGACGGAGCCCGCCCCCCCCAGAAATCCGCTTGTTGTCACCTCTGGAGGGATGGCCTTTGTGTCGTCCGGGGGCGTTCTGCAAGAGGCTCCGCTGACACGGATTCTTCACGCCGTGGGACCCGGATATCGCTCTGAGCACCCGCGCCCCATTGAAAGGACGGCATTTGGTCGACAATGGTTCGGCTGCAATTTTCTCGCCATTGGGTTGGCGAATCGCTTAGTATATGGCTTGTATGAGAGTCTGTTGGAGGATCGCATGAACATTGTTGCCATCATGGCCAGTTATCGCAAAGGCCGCACGATCGACACCCTGGTGGATCAAGCCATCGCCGGTGCGCTCACCGCCAACCCCGATGCCACTGCCGAGAAAATCAGCCTGGTCGACAAACAAATCGAATACTGCCGCAACTGCAAAGCCTGCCGCAATGACGACCCCTCGAAGCCTCTCGCCCATTGCGCCATCCAAGACGATATGCAGGCCATCTACCCCGTGTTGGATGCCGCTGACGCCTATATCATCGGTACCCCGATCAGCATGGGTAATGAAACCGCGCTCTTAAAGGCCTTTTTCGAACGCAGTTGTTTTGTTCTCGGCAAACCCCGAAAATCTTGGTTTTCCGAGGCTCCCATCCCCCGCAACCCGCGCAAACGTCAGGCGGTCGCCATCCTCAGCACTGGGGTGGTGCCACCGTGGCTGCGCCTGTTCAGTGACGACGCCACCCCGCTGATCAAAGGGTTCTGCAACAATGTGCTCAATGCCCGCCTCATCGATAGCCTGTATGCCGGGGCCATCGAAAAACGCACCGTGGACTATTACACGAATGCCGCCTACCGACTCGGCCGGGAACTGATTACCTGACGCCCCCCCCCCAACGACCCCGCCTGGTCTAACGGGGGTCTCCCGTTTGTCACTTATTGCAATAAGTGAAGTGAGGCCTTTGTTTTCGCCTTGCCCGGTCGCAGTCAAACACCTACCGTTGGCCGCATGACACCGCCCACTTCGCTCACCATTCTGGGTGCCGGCCCCGCCGGTTATCCCGCCGCATTTCTTGCGGCCGATCTGGGGGTATCCGTGACGCTGATCGAGAGTGACAACCCGTTGGGCGGCACCTGCTTGCATCGCGGATGCATCCCGTCCAAATCCCTCTTGCATGCCGCGCGACTGCTGACCGATGCCCGTGATGCGTCTGCCCTCGGCCTTGATTTCCCCCCCCCGGTTATTCGCCTGGACGCGTTGCGCGCCTGGAAGGACTCTGTCACGACCCGCATGGCCCAGGGTTTGGCTCAACTGGCCAAAGCGCGGGCGGTGCGGGTCATCACCGCGCGGGCGGCCTTTGCTTCGCCAACCCAACTCCAGTTGACGGCGCCAGATGGCACCACCACGCCGCATGATATCGACACCCTGCTGCTGGCCACCGGCTCGGCCCCCTCCCCCCCCCCCGGCTTCCCGACGGAGCATCCCCATCTCTGGGATTCCACGACAGCCTTGGAGCTACCGGAAATCCCGGACACCCTCCTCGTCATCGGCGGCGGATACATCGGCCTTGAATTGGGATCGGTCTACGCGGCGCTCGGCTCGCGGGTCACGGTTGTAGAAATGACGGGGGGGCTGCTGCCGGGCGTCGACCGCGACCTGATGGTGCCGCTGGCCAAGCGCCTACGAGAGAGCATTCATGCCATTCAGCTCCATACCCGCGTGGTCGATATCACGGATGATCCCGCTGGGCTACGCGTCACGTTCGATAATACCCGCACCGGTGAAACGAGTGACGCTCTGTTTGCCAAGGTTCTCGTCGCCACGGGCCGCCGCCCCTATACCGACGGGCTCGCGCTCGATCGGGCGGGACTGGCCACCACCGACCACGGCTTTATCGCCGTCGACGCCAACGGACGCACCGCCCAGCCGCACATCCATGCCGCTGGCGATGTCGCGGGCCAGCCCCTGCTGGCGCATAAGGCCACCCACGAAGCCCGGGCGCTCGTTGCGCGCCTGGCCGGACGCCCCGCGTCGATGTCACCCCACATCCCCGCCGTGGTGTTCACCGATCCCGAAATCGCCTGGGTCGGCCTCACCGAAACACAAGCGCGGGCCCAACAACGCGATGTCCGGGTATCCAAATTTCCCTGGGCCGCCAGCGGACGGGCCAGCACCCTCAACCGTGCGGACGGGTCCACCAAGATTCTTGCGGATCCCGGCACGGGGAAACTACTGGGCGTGGGACTGGCCGGCGCTGGGGCGGGCGACCTGATTTCCGAGGCGGCCCTCGCCCTGGAGATGGGCGCCACCGCCGCCGATCTCACCCGCACCATTCACCCCCCCCCCACCCTCGCGGAAACGCTCGGCGAAGCGGCCGAACTACACGCGGGCCTCTGCGCCCACCTCTACCGCCCCCGCCGCACCACATAAGCCCCCCCCCTCGGCGGATATTGCCTAGTTCCGCGACACATCCGGGTCGCCCCGAAATCGCATGAGGCTATCCAGGTAGTCGTCTGGCGTGCCAAAATCGAAGCGCTCGGCCGCGGTCATTTCCCAAGCGAGATAGCCCTCCCGCTCCCGCTGGATATCCTGGGCGCGCGTCAATTGCACTTCACCCTTGTCGCGCACGTTGTCGCGAATCATCTGTGCCAGCACGTCATAAATGGAAGGGCCCAGCAGATGCAACCCAAACCAGCCCAGAAACTCGTCGGGACCCAGCCCATTCACGCGCAGCTCGCGCCGGGCCAGATCAATCGCGGGTTTTTCGACGATCTGCTCGACATCGATCAGCCGCGGGTTCTCGGGGCGGCGCTGACCGGCGATAGTCCCATAGCTCTTGAGCTGGGCCGGCCCAATGCGATTGACGGCGGAAACCGTGCGGCCGCCGCTGTGGGCCGCTTGCGCCGCACATTCACGATAGGGCGAGACCGGCGCGCCGCGAAACAGGTGATCGCCCAGGCAGAGCAGCACCATCTCGCCGTTGGCAAACGCACGGCTTTGGAAAACCGCATGCCCATAGCCCGCGGGTTCGTGCTGCAAAACAATCTGCACCCGCTCTCTGAAATCCGGTAGCCGCCGCGCTTCTTCCGCCAGCGCGGGATAGGCGTCCAGCCGCCGGAGGACCTCCGGTGCCGGCTTTGAAAACGTGTCGCGGATGAGGTGGTCATCTCCGGGCTGGACAATCAGGCAAATCTGTTCGATGCCCGCCGCCACCAATTCCAGAAGGTGATACGCGAGCATGGGGCGGGCAATGCCATCGGCCCCCACGACCGGCATCCACTCTTTCTTGACGGCCTGGGACGCCGGGAAAAACCGGATACCGAGACCGGCGAGAGGAATGACGGCTTTGGTAACGACATCTAGACGCGCTGGCATACCCACCCTCCTGCCCGGCGAATGTAGCGCCGGGCACCACCTTCAAACGCGCCCGGCGATGTGCCCCAAAACACGTCGGGTGTCCTGCCCATGCGCTGCGCATGATCGCGAACCAATTGGGGAACGTATTTCTTCAGCGCATCCACCCGGCCAAAAATGGCCACAGTGCCGCCCGCCCCCCCCCCGGTGATTTTGGCGCCGAACAGGCCCTTCTTCGCCCCGTAACAGCCGACCGCCTCCACGAGTGCATCGACTTCGGGCACGGACAAGCGGCACTCATCGCGATAGCTCGCATGGGCTGCGGCCAGCTCTTCGCCCGCGCGCCGCCACCCATCTGGCGCATCCGGCCCCGTCGCTTGCAGCGCCGCCATGAAGCGCAACACCCGTTCGTTCTCCAGTACGGCATGGCGTACCGGACCGCGAATGCGATAAACGCTCGCGGGCCGAATCGTCGTAGCCGAGTCGCCATGATCCCGGTAGCGTGCCAGAAATTCCTGACCGCTCAACGTCTCGGGGAGGATGCGCTCGCAGGCCGCAAGTTCAGCGCCTGTCAACTCCGTCAGATACGTCAGCGGCGGCGCCCCCTGGCGGGTGCGCCAGGCGTTGAGAATCCGTCGCCCCATGAAGGTGCCGATGCGCACATCGCCGTAAGGTGCCGCCGCAACCGAATGACGCACGAGCGAATTGATTCCTACAAATCCCGTCCCGCGTGGAATGGCAATCGTCCCTTCAACCGATCCCGGCCGACACAAGAGATGCAATAGCTTGCCGCGCTGTCCGCTGGCAATGGCGATTTGATCCATGATGCCGCAGGGTGCGCCTACCACGCGGTTTTCGACCATCTGGCCCAACTGCGCAATTCGCGTGGCGTCCAGCCCAAGGCCAAAGGCCGCGTTAAACGCACACAACGTGGCAATTTCGACGGCCGCGGAGCTGGCCAGTCCGACATTCATGGGCACCGCGCTCAACAGCAGAATTCGCCAGCCCCTCTGCAAATGGACCGCCTGCTCGTGTTGCAGCGTCAGCAGACTGCCGGCCACATAGGCCGACCAGGCGGCCAACGGATTGTCGCGGAAAATCGCGCGCGCCGCGGCGTACGAGATCGGTCGGCCCCGGCATTCCAGTTGGCTCAATGGGAGGCGGGCCTCGACGGGAAAGCTGGCCGGGTCCAGGGCGACGGAGCGGATGCGCAGAACCCGCTCGCGGCACGGCTGCACCGCCACCACAATGCCCGGGCCCAGTGTGGCTTCACAAACATGCGCGCCCGAATAATCCGCGATGCCCCCCATCACATCCAATCGCGCGGGCGCCCGCGCCACCCACAAGGGCCGCTTGGCAAAATAGTCCGACAGCCCTTCCGGCGTTCCCGCGGGACACGTCAACCGCTTTTCAAACGCCGTCCACTCAGCACAGGCCACGCGCGGAGATTCAGACCGGGACTGGTTGGGGGACGATTTCATCACGCGTTGCTCGCCACCATAGCGCGGTGCCAAAGGCTTGGACAGGATACATGCGGGCAGCTCAATCTTCGACCAACCAGAGGAGTTCATAGGGATCAAGATCGGTGATCCCGCCCGTCGAGAACGTGCGCTCAGTAAACAGATCGCGGAAGAAGTGGGCCAGGCCTTGAGCGCGCCAGCCGCTGAGGTCCACCACCTGTTCGCGCTCGGAAAAATTGGCCAGGACCGCCAGCCGGTGGCTGCCGGTTTCGCGCAGGTAACCCAGGACGTGGGGGTTCTCGCCGGGCAGCAGATGCATGTCCGTTCCCTTCAGGGCCTGCTGCTGCTTGCGTTGGGCGAATAGCGCCCGCATGCCTTCAAAATGCTGGTTGCGGAAGGTCCCCGCCTGCTCCACCTCCTTGGCAAACATCTCCCAATTGGCCTGCGGACGATGGACCCAACGGCTGTCATCCGCTTTTTCAGGCGTCTTGAGATAGGAGTAATCGTTGAGAACCGCCCATTCTTCGCCCAGAAAAATCAAGGGGATGCCCCCGATGCTGGCCAGTACCCCATAGAGCAGGTGCAGGCGGCGCAGCGCCATGGTCGCGAGGGTCTCATCCCGATTGCGCTGGGCCTGCTCCAACCCGGCCAAGGAGGCCGCCGTGCCGGATATCCGCATGTCGCCAGTATCCTCGTTGTGCTGGAACGGCACCCCCGCCGCAAAAGATCCCGGGAAGCGTCCCGTGTAAAAGCGATTGAGAAAATCGCGGTGGTCGTCGGGATGGATGCCTACCGCTTCCGCGTCGTCGTTGGCAAACGCCCAGCCAATGTCGTCATGGCTGCGCAGGTAATTGCTCCACGTCGTTCCCGCGGACAACTTCTGGCGATGGCTGAGCGATTGCTTGAGCAGGCGCACATCGCGCGTGGCCGCGCTTTCCCATAGCAGGGCCATCAGCGCGGGATTGTAGGAAAGCTGGCATTCCTCGCGGCTGATGTAGCGCACCACTTCATCGGGGTGCACAATCGCCTCGGACTTAAACACCAGCCCCGGTGCCGCAATGCGGCACAACGCATTGAACGCCTGAATCAGCAGATGGGCCTCGGGCAGGTTTTCGCAGGATGTGCCCATCTGTTTCCAGATAAAGGCCACCGCATCCAGCCGCAGAATCTCTACGCCGGTATTGGCCAAAAACAACATTTCCGCGGCCATGGCCCGGAACACTTCGGGATTCGCGTACTTCAAGTCCCACTGGAAACTATTGAAGGTCGTCCACACCCAACGCTTCATGCCGGAGTGCCAGGTAAAACTGCCCCGATGCGCCGTGGGAAAAATCTCTCGCAACGTCTTTTCGTACTGATCGGGCACCGTACGATCAGGATAGAGGTGGTAGTAGTCCATGTGCTCGCGATCGCCCTCCTGAGCCCGGATGGCCCACACATGGTCTTCAGAGGTGTGGTTAAACACAAAATCGAGCACCAGCGAAATGCCCGCCTGGCGCAAATCGGCTGCAAGCGCGCGCAAGTCATCAATCGTGCCGAGCCGGGGGTCCACGTTGCGGTAGTCGCTGATGGCATAGCCGCCGTCGCTATTGCCGGGTCGCGACGCAAACAGCGGCATCAGGTGCAAATAGGTGATCCCCAGGCGCTGTAGATAGGGAATGCGTTCCCGCAGCCGTTCCAAATCGCCGGCGAATAAATCAACGTAGAGCGAGCCTCCGACCATCCGTTCAGAGCGATACCAGTCCGGATCGTTTTCACGACGCATATCCAGTTCGTAGAGATCGTCGGGGCGCTCCAGCCAGCAGTCGATCGCGGTGAGCGTGATGCTCGTCAGGTAATAAAAGAAGTCATAGTGCTGGCCATAGAGCCGATGCAGCAGGCTGAAAAAGCGCGGCCAGTGTTCCGTCAGGCGCGCCTCGATGGTTTCCACCCAGCGCTCGACGCCAAAGCGCGAGGAACAAGACGCCTCGATGCGCCGGAGAATCAAGGGTTGAATCCGCCGGAGCGAGCGCGCCGCCTCGTATGACGCGTCAAATTCAGGCATCGGGGGCGGTGGTCTCGCCGTTGGGTGCCGGACGGGCGGGGGTTTGGGGGGCGGCAATGGCCTTTTCGGGATCCTTCAAGGCGTCGTTCGGAATCTGGATGGTATCGAGGAAGTTGTAGTACTGAATGCCCTCGATAATGCCCGCGGCATGATGCGCCTGTGCGAAGTAGACCCGCGGGTAGGCGCGTAGCTTCTCCAGCTCAGGCGAGTAGTTACCCACAACCACGCCCAGGGCATTCACGGACAGCATGCCCTCATCGTTGCCCGAATCGCCCGCAACCAGAATATGTTCCAGCGGGAAATTCCACTTGTAGGCAATATGGCGAACGCTGACGCCGCTGCCCGCACGGGTGGGAATCACATCCAGGAAGGTGTCGTGCGACATCACCACCTTGGCCTGTAGTCCATTCTCGCGCAGAAGTCGCTTGATGCGACTGACCTTGGGGGCTACCGCCGGATCGTATTGATAGCTGACCTTGAAAGTGGATTGCTCGTGCTCGGGTTGCCGGTAATAGCCTTCGATGGCGTCGAGCACCTCGCGGACCTTCTCCGGCTCCCAGCGGAATCCAATGTGCTGTTGCCAACTGCGATCCAACGTGAAATTTTTGCCGTAGTAGACCTCTGTCCCGGTCGATGTAATGAGCACTTCCGGCCGGGGAATATCCAGATCATTGAGCAACCGAATCAGTTCTTCATACCGGCGCCCGGTGGCAATGCCAAATCCCACATGCAGCGGTGCCTCCGCGATGAGCTGGAAAAATTCCTGCATTGCCTCGTCATCGCCGGTCAGGGTGTTATCAATGTCCGTCAGGATCAAGCGGTCAATCTGCGAGAGGCGGCGCGTCTGGCGCCCTCGAATGATTTGCGGCGGAACATTCGCCGCCTTGAGGACTTCGCGCACATCCCGCAGATAGCGCTGGACGTGGCGCGACCATGAATAGTGGGTATGCACATTGTCCATGCCTGCCTGAGAAAAGTCATCCCACACCCCCGGTTCAATCAGAATGTGAAGTATCGCTTTGCGGATGCCGTCGGGATCCAACGGATTCACCAGCAGCCCATTCTTGCAATTGGCAATGATGTCGCTGGGGCCGCCGTCGTCGGTGGCCACGATCGGCACGCCGCTGGCAGCCGCTTCCAGCAGCGTCAGACCAAATGGCTCCGTCAGGGCGGGATTGACAAAGACACCGCGCGTTCGCGCGACCAGCCGATAAAGCGGCGCAACCTCGTCGGCTTCATGGCGCTTGGGATACGCCACCTTGCCATACAGGTTGTATGCGTCGATCATCGTCAGGATATTGGTCAACACACTGCGCTGGCCAGCCGGCATTTTGCGGATGTCCTCCCGTGAGCCCATCACCAGCACCAGATTGGCGGCCCGCTGCATCGGCGGCGATTCGCCATACACCTTCACCAGCATCTCGAGGTTTTTGCGCTCGTCAGGCCGCGCCATCGCCACGATCATCGGTTTGTCTGGCTCATGCAGAAAGCTGCGGATAGTCGCTTCCAGATCCGTGCGGGTATCGTCGCCGTGTGAGGGGTGGAAGGCATCCAGATCAACCCCCGGAGGAATCACCTCCATCCGCTCTGGAATGTAATTTTCGTATTGCTCGTACTGCTCCTTTACTTCCTGGCGAGTGCTGGTGCAAATCAGCGAGCAGGTTTCCAGCGCGAATTCCTCTGCCTCAATTCGCGTGGACAAATTATAGCGTGACTCGGCCTTTTCAGGGCTGAGGCCTGCCTCCAGCAGGCGGTCCCGTTTGACCCGGCCCAACGAGTGTCCCGTAAAGACAAACGGAATGCCCAGCAAACGCGAGAGCTGGCCGCCGCCATAGCCCGCATCGGCATAATGGCCGTGAATCACATCCGGCACCCGCCCCGTCTTCTTGAAATACTTCAAACACTGATCCACAAACACTTCCAGATATGGCCAGAGTTTTTTCTTTCGCAGATAGCGCTTCGGCCCAAAGGGAATTCGGATAATCCAGGCCTTTTCCGCGATTTGCTCTTCCAACTGCGCGTAGTCTTTGGACACCCGCTCATCCAAGACCTGACGCGTGATTAGGTCCACGCGCTCAACCCCGGGGTCGGCCGACAGCGCGCGCGCCAATTCCAGAACATAACGTGTCTGGCCCCCCGTGTCTTCATCCCGGCCCAGTTCCAGATTCTCTCCCCGGATCAAGCCGTGTAAACTGATTAATGCAATCTTAAGCTTTTTGTTTTCATCCATGACGGTAGAACTCCTTGTCTTCGGACACTGCTCCATTCAGCCCGCAAATTTTTGAGGCAAACCGCCCCGCTGTTTCGACGATGGTCTGGGCGGGGACGCCGCGCAAAATGCCGTCGATCGCTACGGCCGAGATCGAATCGCCCGCGCCCACCGTATCGACGAGATGCAGCACCGGCGGGGCCGGGCTACAGCGCCCATGCCCGTAGTCGCCGTGTATCAATAGGCCTTCCGCGCCGGCGGTCAATAGCACCGTCCCAATGTCGTGTTCTGAGCGCAGCCGCTCCAGAGGCGCTTCACAGTGCGCAAACGGAATCGCCGCCTCACCCCGCACTACCGCCAATTCGTCCAAATTCAGCTTGAGCCAATCCGCTCCTTGCATCCAGGCCAGCAGCCGCTCGCGTGAATCATACGGCGGGCGCAGGTTGATGTCGAAAAAACGGACCGCACCCGATGACCGGCCCCGAATGGCCTCCAACGTCTGGCGACTGACCTCGTTGCGCAGCGCCAACAATCCGTGATACAGAATTTCCGCGGCCGCGAAGCCATCGTCGCCGATCACATCCCATGCCCGCGGCATGCAGATGTCATAGCGCGGCTCGCCGCCCTTTAACTCGATCTGCACTTCGCCCGTCGCATGACGCGCATTCGTCTGCACCCCGTCCGTCCGCAGCCCCCACGCCGTCATCCGGTCCCGCACGGTCCGCCCGTCGGCATCCTCCCCCACCGCACTCACCAATAGCGGTGCCCGTCCAAAGCCCTGTAAGCCCCACGCCACATTGAATGGCGCCCCGCCCAATACCCGCCGCCCATCCGGAAAACCGTCAAACAGAACCTCGCCAAATAATAGCACCGGCGCGGGGGGCACGGTCTTGCCGGGTGCCCGCGAATCGTCCTGAATTGGTTTTTTTGTTGGTGGCATCGGCATACCCTGGAGTATGCTGTACCCCGTGCTTCAATTCAACCCGAAACCTGACCATCCCGCGCGCGTGCTGGCCACCGACCTCGATGGCACCTTCATCCCGCTGCCCGAGAACTCCGACAATCGGGACGCCTTGTCCACCTTTTACCAGGCACAGGCGCAACACCAGATGGGCCTGGTCTATGCCACCGGTCGCCATCTTGACTCCACCCTCGCGGCCATGCAGGAGCACGGCCTGCCCCTCCCCGACTGGATCGTCTGCGATGTGGGCACCTCGATTTATCACTGCCAAAATAGCGACTACCTCCCCTTCGCGCCCTATCAAGATTTTCTGACCGAGCGCACCTATGGCATCGACCGGGCAGCCGTGGAATCTGTCCTGCATCCCATTGACGGCCTGGTCCTCCAGGCCCCCGAACGCCAGCAACGCTTTAAAATCAGCTACGTCACCGCCGCCCGCGATGTCGAGTCGCTGGCGACACTCGCGTCCCAATACCTGGCCAATGCCGGACTGCCCTATGCCTGCCTCGCCAGCCTGAATCCGTTTCATCCTGAGGGACTGGTGGACGTGCTGCCGCTCGGCACATCAAAGGCCAGCGCCCTGATCTGGCTTGCCTCCCACGCCGACTTCACCCCCGATGACGTGATCTTCGCCGGCGACTCCGGCAATGATCTCGCGGCCCTGACGTGCGGGTTCCGCGCCATCGTCGTCGCTAATGCGGCTGCGGGACTCGCCGACCGCGTCGCGGAGGCACTTGCAGCCCGCGGTCTGTCCCGGCAACTCTTCCGTGCTTCGCTTCCTGCCACCAGCGGCGTCCTCCAAGGCTGCCGCCACTTCCAATTGCTGCCCCCGCCTCCCTGATCCGTGGCCCACCGCTGAGAGGGGGCTAACGAGATTCGCCGTTGGGCACCCCGGGCTGTTCCGGTGCCCCCCCGGGACGCAACGCCTTCAAATCCTCCAGAATCTGACGCAACTCCGGTGTCGTCAAAGCCCGATCCGTCGACTCAAAAAATAGGGCAAGATCGCCAAACCCCTCCTGTTCGTAGACGCTGGCCTGTAGCCCCATTTCCAAGCGATCTATTTCTTTGAGAAACCGCGCTTCGGCCGTCTCGCCTCGCTCGAATTCT
Organism: Kiritimatiellia bacterium; assembly: GCA_028681135.1. Taxonomy (GTDB): domain Bacteria; phylum Verrucomicrobiota; class Kiritimatiellia; order CAIQIC01; family Lenti-01; genus JAAZFE01. The sequence goes on from JAQUJC010000035.1 coordinate 11,298, forward strand.
TCCCAGATCGCCAGATAGTCTGCCCCGTTGGGCAGGCGTCCAAATACGCATTCCACCGATTGTCGCTCCAACTCATGCTTGTCTGCCAACGACAGCTTCCCCGGCACAATGTCTCCCGCATAAATCTCCCCAAAATCATGCAGCAGCCCCATCCGCACCAACCGGGCCGTATCCAACTCCGGGAAATAAGCATCCGCCAAAAACAACGCCAGCACCGCCACGCCCAGCGAATGCTCCGCCACCGTCTCACAGTGCGCCTTCGGAATCCCCGCTCGCAGCCAACCTTGCCGATACAGGCTCTTCAAGTGATTGAATTCAAAAAACACCCGGACAATCGGCAGCACGTCCTTGCCATCCAGTTTCCGTATGGCCTGATCTCGCTTCGTTTCCATCGCTCCCGGTCCTTTCCTGTCCGATCTTTCGGAGAGTATGCCCCGGCGCCGTGCCCATGGAAAGCCCCGCTTGTTCAACGCGGCCGACTTGGGTGCAGAGAAAAACGGCCTTCGCCGGTCAGGGCAGATCCACCTGAATGGTGTAGATCCACCCCCGGGGCGGCACGTTGGAGTCCGCCAGGCGGTCGAGTCCTCCGATTCCCCGGCGCGGCCCCGCGCCGGGGACGGGGTGCCAGCTCCCTTCATCCAGCCCCGGCGCCGACATCAGCGTGTAGTGCCGGTTGGTGGAGGACAAAAAGCGCACAGCGGCCCCGGCGACTTCCGCATCCGGAACGACCCGCAGGCCGTCGCCGGAATCCGTCGGGTCGGTGTCGGCCACGTATTCCTGCCAGGCCAGGTGGCCGTCGTCGTCCTTGTCGCTCACGGCCAGGTCGTCGAAGTTTGTCTGGCCGGGATACCAGGCGTCCAGCCACCAGTGCGGGGTGTCCTGCAGGGCCCGCGTTTCGGCGAAGACCGCCGATACCTGGCCGGGGGCCACCGCCGGCCCCCAAAGGACGGTCATCCAGGTTTCATTGGTGACGGGCAAGGCCGCGCCATCGGCCCGCACGGATTCGATGTGATGGAACTCGTGCGCCTGGATGGCAAATTCCCGGGTCGTGCCGGCCACGACGGAAACCGCGCCGCTGGGCGCAATCGACCCCCGTCCTTTCGCAAGGGCCACCACGTCGTGCCGGACATACGTCGGCACTTCGACAACGGACGAATAGCCGCTGACGGCGGCGGCGTTCGTCGCCCAGACCCGGTAGTAATAGGTCGCGCCCGCCACGAGGCCGGTCACGGATTGCGATACGCCAGCACACGGTCGGTTGCGATAGCCCGGCACAAACGTCCCGGCCTCCCCCCCCTCCATGACATGCTCGCCGGCGTTGGTGAACGTGTTATTGGCCAGCACCGTCCACTCGTTGGAGCAACCCGCCCAGTCAGGATTGCCGGATCGGACGGAAGCCAGCCGGATCAGGGTGTGGTTGCGGGTGGCATCCGCCACGCCCGACACCCCCCAGCCCGAACCCGGGTCCTCCCCTTCTTCGCCAACGGCATCCAGCAGATTGGTGAACGAGCCGGTCACCCGCGCCAACCCCACGGCATCGTCACCGGCGAAATCCAGCGGCCCGTTGGCGGGCGCCGTCTGGTCGGCAGCCGCCAGGACCCAGGCATTCGAGGCCTCGGGATGGCGGATCACATGCGTCGCGCCATGCGCCAGCGTGCCCGTCAAGGCCATCACTCGTTCATACCATGCTCCGCCATTATCAATCATGCCCAGCCGGTAGACGGACAGGTCCACGGCCGCCCCTGTTCCGTTGTAGATTTCCACATACCGGTCGAATCCCAATCCCTCGGCATATTCGGAAATGAACAGGTCCTCGGCGTAGGTGTCCGCTGCGAAATCGGCGGACCCGGCGACATCCAGCCGATAGCCGGTGGCGTCAGAGACCACCTGCCAGCGGGCGGTGAAGGAATCGCCCGCCTCGTCCGTCGCCGGCAGCGCCACAGGCGCATCCAGTTGGCGCAACCATTCGAGCGTCAGGTCGTCCGCCCGAAGGGACCCGTCCGCGCTCATGCCTTCGGCCATGATCACGACGCGCACCCAGGCGGCATTCGAAGGCGCCACCGCTTCGACCGAATAGCTTCGCCAGGTCTGATCCAACTCCGCCAGGGAATTGGTCACCGCCAGCAGAAGGGTGTCGCCGCCGGTTTCCCCGTCCAGAAATTCCAGTTTCAGGGCGCGAGCGGACGCCTGCCACGGACCGTACGGATGGCCGTCATCGGCCCAGAACCAGGCCGTGAAGCGGTACGCTTCGCCGGGCCGGGCCGCCGATTCCTGCCAGATGCCGGCGGCATGGCCCTCCCCCGCCCAGGTCCCGCGCAGGGCCTGCACCCAATTGCCGTCATGGCTGTCCCAGTTGATTCGAATGGCACTGCCCCAGGTTTCCCCGTGCCCGTCCGGATCGCCTGCCGCCCAGTAGGCCGCCATGCCGCTGCCAGCTCCCGCCTCCTCGAACCCCGGATTCTGCAGCAGGTTCACGCCGGCATCCACGCTGAACCCGGCATGGATCGTCCGGGACCGGTCCGTCGCGACCGCCAGCGGATTGCTCTGTTCCTGCCCGGCCGGCACATCCCCGCTCCACCCGCTGAAGGCATGGCCGTCTTCCGCTGCTGCGGTCAGCAGAAGATTGCTCCCCAGGGGCATCCACCCAGACTCGCCCCCGGACACCGTTCCGCCCGGGTCCGCCGACAGCGCCAGCCAGACATTGGTTTTCCATATCCATTCCAGGGACGAATCGGCTGTCAGCGCAAACACCGGGATTGCCGTACTGCTGCCGACCGTGGGGACGACGCCCGTCCCGCTCCACCCGGCGCATACCCGCTGCGTGGCACCTGCTGTCAGGATGCCCGTCGCCACGCAGGACACCACCGTGCCGTTCGGATAGACTTGGCTTCCCACCGCCGGCTCGCATGATCCGTGCGCGGACGCCACGGTCAGCGTGCGATCGGGCAGGGGCTCGTCATTGTCCAGAATGGTGAACACACTCTTGCTCCGGGTTCCGAGTACACCCGCACCGCCTGGCTCCGACAGTCTCAGCGTCAGGGTTTTATCCGGCTCGTGCAACGCATCGTCAAGTAGGACCAGCTCAACCGCGGCGGTGGCCACACCTGCGGCGAATTCCACCCGGGTGGAAAGCGCCAGGTAATCGGAACCGGCCATCGCGGTGCCGTTGGAAGTGGTCACCCGGACGGAGGCCGCGGCGTTCGTGGTGTCGCGGACCAGCCCGATCCAGACGCTGCCGGCGGACTCGACGGCGGCGGTGGCGGCCGTCGCGAATTCAATCGCGCTGGGCACCAGCGAATGGGTCGTCCAGAGCCAGGTCAGCCGGGCCGTGTTGGTGACCGTGACCTCCACCCGGTTGGAAGAACCGCTGACCGGTTCATTGCCTTCCAGCATCCACCCTGTGCAGACGTACTCCACCAACCCGCCTGAAACCGGCGAGGCCACGGACCCGGTCACGACGGTGCCGCTGTTCACCACGTGATAGCCGACCGCCGGCATGGGCGACCCATGCGCGGACGCCACGGTAACGACATGCTGAGCGGGACCTTCGAGGGACACATCATCGAATTGCAGGGCGCCGGCGGGGCCCACGCTGTCGGCGAACACCACTCCACGCACCCAGGTCGCATTCGACGGCGCTGTGGCCGACACCGCTTTCCACTCCCACGACTCGCCTACATCGGCCGTCGAGTTCGTCCGGGCCAGCAAAACGGTTTCGCCCCCGCCGGCGCCGTCGAGAAATTCCAGCTTCACCCCCTGTCGACCGGCGGACCACGTGTGGTCGGCCCAGCACCACGCGCCGAAGGTATAGGTCTGCCCCGGCAGGGCTTCCACTTCCTGCCAGAAGCCGCCGCTGGTCTCGCCGATCCCCAGCCAGGTGCCGCGCACGGTTCCGTGCCACGATCCAGAGCGGGGGCGCCAGGCCACGCGGGCTGCCGTGCCCCAGCGCTCGCCGTGGACGTCCGGCCGGCCCGTCTCCCAGGACAGCGCCGCCTCGGTGTTGGTCCCCGCCTGCAATTCGAATCCCGGGTTATTCAGCCGTCCGGCGTCCACGCCATAGGACCCGGACGCCACGGCGCTGGGGTCGCGGCCTTCCGCATAGGCGCGCGCGCGGATTTCCGCCGAGGCCGCCAAAGGAACCGGGGTCTGATAGAGCGTCGAGGCCTCGCCCGGATCACTCCCGTCCAGCGTGTAGCGAACCTCCGCCCCGGCGGTTGCGCACGACATCTCCACCACCACCAGGCCGGAATACGTTCCGGCTCCTGGCGAAAACCGCGGCATCGCCGCCAGGTGGTTGCTCAGTACCAGGTTCTGCGCCACCCCGGCCGGCACTTTGACCAGCGCCGCATAGCCGAACTGGTTCGTCGCATGCGTCCAGCCCGGGGACGCCGTCGCACGCAGGGCGGCTTCGTCCGTGGCCGGCACCAGTTCCATGCCGTCCAGGCGCGCGCCGTGATTGGTGGCGCAGCGTACCCATGCGTAGAAAAAATCTGTCTGCGGCATCCAGGTTCCCTCCGGAACGGAAAAGTCCACCTCGATGGACTCGCCGGTATCCCGCAGTGCGATTTCCTGCCGGTGGTAGGCGCCGGTTTCGTAGCCGTAGGTCTCGCCGTCGTCATCGTAATACACAAACGACGTTCGGGCGGTGGACGGCAGCATCAGCCAATCCAGGTTGGTCACGGGCGCCTCACCCACATAATTCATCACCGGTTGCAGGGGAAGGATCGCCCCGTCGCGAACGAAGAGCGGAAAATTCTCCCACGTCGCTGACTGAACCGCCACGGCATGAGTCTGGCCGCCCGCGTAGTCCGTGCCCTGGAAAAAATCGCGCCACGTTCCGGCCGGCAGATAGATGTGCTTCTGGCTCTGGCCTTCCTGCACCACCGGCGACGCCAGCAGATGCTCGCCGAACATCCACGACTCCTGGATATTGGCCGTGGACGGATCGTCCGGAAACGCCAGCGCCAGCGGCCGCACGATTCCCACGCCCGTCTCATGCAGCCGGCGCTCATAGGAATAGAGGTACGGCATCAGCCGATAGCGCAGCCGGATCGCTGCCGAGGCGACCGCTTCGGCCTGCGCGCCGTACACCCAGGGCTGGCGCTGCTGGTCCTGCTGCCCGTGTACCCGAAACACCGGGGTCACCGCCCCGAACTGCATCCAGCGCGCATAGCACTCCGCCGTCGTCTGGCCGGCATTGTTGAATCCTCCGATGTCCATCCCCCAGCGCGCCGCCCCCAGATTCACCGCGGACAGCATCCGCTCGCGCTGCGCGGCCATCGAAGCGAATCCGCCGTCGATGTCCCCCGACCACATGGCATATGCGTAGCGCTGCGCCCCCGGCCAGAAATTGCGGTTGATGGACCACACCCGCCGGTCCGTATGCCCGCGTTGGCCCTCGTAGAGCGCCTGTTGCATGTTCATGAACTGCCAATTGTCGAACAGCATGCTTCCGCCGCCGGCCTGGTCGGCCTCGTCGTTCCACCAGGCCACCAGGCCCGTGTCGAAGGCGTTGGTGATGTGATCGAAGAACCAGTCCCGGCACGCCGCCACGGCGAAATTCACATCCTTGACCGGCTGCTCCGAAAAATAATCGCTGTATTCCGCTTGCCCCGGCCACCAGAACCCGTTGGCCGTCGCGTAGTCGCCCTGCTCGGTATACACGTGTATCCGCGGCTTCATGATGCCCCCCAGCCGGATGCCCACCGCATCCATCTGCGCCTTCAGTTCCCCCGACGCCCCACCCGGAAATTTCGCCGGGTTCCAGTTCCACTCGCCGTAGTGGTCCGCCCCCCAGTCTTTCCAGTCGAAATCCAGCACGTACAAATCAATCGGAATCTCCCGGGCGCGGTAGCCGTTGACGATGTTGGTCAGCTCGCCCTGGGTGATGCCCCATTCCGTGTTGGCAAATCCCATGCTCCACTTTGGAAACAGCGGCGACTGCCCGCTCACCTGCGCCGCAGCCGATAGTATCTCCTCCGGGGTTCCGAGTATCAAATACACCTCGACTTCGGTCCGTGAACAGTATTCCGCCGTCAGCGTATCGCCCGTGGCATGGAACTGGATGCCGTCCGAATCCACCAGCAGGCCGAATCCGTTCCGGTTCCAGATGAAGGGCGCGCCGCAGTCACCCTGGTAGCCCGCCTCCGCCCAGCCCCCCGCGCTGCGCAGCAGCCCGGCGGAGGAATCATCCCAGGCGTTGTATCCGTGAATCCCGTAAAACTCCGTACCCGCGCGGTGCCCCAGACGGATGCCGTCCGCAAACAGCCCCTCCACTTCCGGCTCCCACACCACCGGATTCCCCTGCGCATCCGCCACCGATACGCGGCAGGGCGACCGCGCAATCTCCACCCGCATGGCCGGGGTCGTGATCACGATCGGATCGGAATTGGTTTCGATCAACGCTTCCGCATACGTCCAGTTCGTCGTCCCAATCATCGCGGTCCGTGCGTCACCGTTTCCTCCCGGCCGGTAGGACAGCCGCAGCAAACGGCTGGTACACACCTGCACATCCAGCTCATCCAATCCGCAGACCACCTCCAGGCGGTTGCCCTCCACACTCAGCCCGGTGATGTCGCCAAGCCCCCCGAAGGCAACGGTTGGCCATCCCGACAACATCGCCAGCAGCATTGCCAACCGGCCCGGTCGGCTGCAGGCCCAACATCCGGACCGACGGCCCGGGCCGGGGTTGTCTGGCTGCACAGCGAAATATGTCATGGCCATGTTTGCATTAATCCATTTATCCTAATCGAGACTTCCCGCCCAGTCAATCGTTCCACATGTCGGGCTTCTGAGAGGGCACGGTCTTTTCATGTATGTGGGTTTGCGCCAGTCCTGGCCGACAGAAGATAAAATGATAGACAAATTTCGCTGCCTTTGCTTTCCTATGCTTGATGAATACTACAACCAAACAGAAGGGTCGGCACCCAGAGCGTTCGTCTCTGAGTGGTAAGTCGCTGTATATAAGGGTAATAGGCAATAAGGACCTGAAGCGTTTCAAGGAATTGGCCGGTCAGTTTCACTACATGGGCGACGGGCATGCCGGCGGTGATACGATGCGGATGGTCGTGGAGGCCGATGGCGAGTGGATCGCACTATTTCTGTGGGGGTCGGCCGCCTACCGACTGAAGAACCGCGACACATTCATTGGCTGGAGCAATCCCCAGCGGGCCCAGCGACAGAAGCTCATTGTGCAGAACCGCCGATTCGTTCTGCTGGTAGACCGCGGCGCTCATCCGAACCTGGCGTCTCGTATTCTCGGACAGATGATTCGTGAGTTGCCCCGACTCTGGCATAAGCGCTTCGGTTATGAGCCACTGCTGGCAGAGACCTTCAGTGATATCGAAGCCCGGGAAGGGACTTGCTATAAGGCTTCGGGCTGGCAGGAACTAGGCAAAACCAAAGGCTATTCGCGACACCGCGCCGACTTCTACGTCCCCAATGATCGTCCCAAGAAACTATGGGTGCGCGAACTGCGCAAGGATGCAGCAGCTCTACTGCGCGCCTTCGAGCTTCCCCCCGAATGCATGGCGGGGGCCAAAAGCGACGCCGATGGGGTGTTGCCTCTGAAGATGCCGCAGACCGAGTCGCTGCATGAGATGCTCAGGAAAGTGAAGGACCCCCGTGCAAGCAACAGTGTCTTTCACATCGGCGCCATGCTTTCGATCATCGCCATGGCCATACTCAGCGGACATCGGAACATTGTACAAATCGTACGCTTTGCCGATCGGATGAAGATGCCCCAGCGCATAGCGCTCGGGCTGCCGCGCTTCAAGAAAGGCAGTACATATCGCAAGGTTCCATCCTACAGCGCCATCTATAATCTCCTGCGGCAACTGGATGTCGATGAGTTCGCCGAAGGCCTCAGCCAGTGGCTACAGCAGCATACCGGCAGCTTGCCCGCGGCCTTGGCCCTTGATGGTAAATTCATCCGCGACACTGTCGGAATCGTCTGTCTGGCCGATCATGAAACCGGTGTGCCGCGGGCGATGGCCAAAGCTTCAAAGACAGAGGGCGAAGGGCACGACTGTGAACTCAAGGCGGCCCAACGAATGATCTGACGGGAGAATGATCTGAGCAACACCATGATTACGGCCGATGCTTTGCACTGCCAACGGAAAACCGCACGCGACATCGTCTCCCGCGGCGGCGAGTTCATCATTCAGGCCAAGGACAATCAGAAGAAGGTCCACGAGCAGGCTGCCGTGAAAATCAAGAACCTCTCCCCCTTTTTGCCCAGACACAGAAAGGGCACGGACGCATCGACCAGCGCGACATCGCTATAAAGTCAGTCGACCCCATGGACGTGAACTTTCCTCATGTCGAAACGGTCATCAAGGTACGCCGAAAATCATCAAGCGCCAAGAACCCGAGCACCTTCGAGACGAGCTACTACGTCTCCTCCGCCGCCGCACACACCTATACCGCAAAACAATGGCTGGCGCTCATTCAGGGACACTGGGGAGGCATCGAAAGCCGCAACCACTGGAGAAAGGACGCCTGTTTACTCGAAGATAAGACTCGCAGCCGCAATCCCACTATCGTGGCCGCTATGGGCATGATCAGAAATGTCGTGCTGTTCTTCTTCACCGATCAGCAGATTCACTCCACTCTCACAGGCTTCGTCGAGGCCGTCGCCGCTGATCCGTCAAAGTCCTATTCAATGCTGAAGGCTCGTTCTTGATCCCATATGAAAAGACCGTGTCTGAGAGGGATGCAGGACACGGAAGTTACACATCCATGAAATCGTTGTTGCCAAGTGTTTTTTGGGCGTGATGCTGTATACATATATATACAGGAGACAACCATGCAGCAGAAAACGGAACTGAAGCGGACGGAGATTCTTGATGAGATGCGGCAGATCGAAAGGCTGCGCCAAGGAACCATCAGCGAGCAGTACTACGGAACAGGCGACAGCCGACAGGGCCCTTACTTCGTGTTGCAGGGCTATGCGGATGGAAAGCACTGGTCGAAGCGCATTCCCAGAGACAAAGTCGAACAAGTAAAGACCGATCTTGAAGCAGGGGCGCATTTCAAGGGGCTGTGTCGGCAGTTTGCCGAGGTGACCGAGGAAGCCACGGTCATGGAGGATGAGCCGGCCAGTAAAAAAAAAGCCAGGAAGCACAAGAAGAACGCTTTCGCGAGACCGAATCGTTCCTGAAGACGATCACCGGACAGTATGCTGGCACAGGCATGCTGAATATGGCAGCGATAGAAGAGGGGCTTCTGTGCGCTCTGATGCGCGACGGGTGCCAGATTCTGGAGGCGTTCTTCAAGCAGCATGTACCCGAATGCGCCAAAGAGCGCAAAGAAGGAGAACGGCATTACCGCAAGCGCCATTTGCGGGTCCACAGCGTATTGGGGAAGTTCTCTCTCTGGCGCGACTACTTCTACGACGGGAAAGACGGACGAGCGCCGCTGGATGAACAGCTTGGCCTGAAAGACGGGATTACCCCTGGCCTCCAGCGACTGATGAGCCGTTCCGGCTCCATGAGCGGGTCTTTTGAGCTGGCCCGCGATGATCTCAAGGCTTACTCGCGTCTCGATGTTCCCAGCCGTTCCATACAGCGTATGGCTGCCACAATCGGGCCGGATGTACAGTCGTGGTTACAGAAGCGAGACCCGGCACAGCTCGATCCGGTACCTGATGTCATGTATGTGAGCTACGACGGCACGCAGGTCCCGACCACCAAGTCCGAGACACAAGGCCGCAAAGGAAAACAACCTGACGGGACATCCAAGGGCCGCGAGGTCAAACTCGGATGTGTGTTCACGCAACTGCGGACAATCGAAGGAGAACTCCCTGATCGGGACCCGAACAGCACCACGTATGTCGCCAGTTTCGATGAGTCGGTCGACTTCGGCGGCATCATTCGGCAGGAAGCGAAGCTGCGCGGGATGGCCCATGCCAAGAACATTGTGGTGCTGGGCGATGGCGCCCCGTGGATATGGGAAGTGGCACGGGTGAACTTTCCAGATGCGGAATGAATACTCGACCTCTACCACGCTTTTGAACACGTCAACGACATGACCGCGCTCATCTATCCGAATGAGTCCGCCGATACCGGCCACGCCAAGAAGTGGCGCAAATGGCTCAAGGCTGACAAGATCGACCGCTTTATCAAGGTGATCTCCGATCTCGCCGAGGATAATCCCGGCAAGAAGGACGACATCCTCAAGGCCCTCAACTACTTCATCAAGAACCGAGATCGCATGCTTTACGCTACATTCCGAAAGAAGGGATACTTCGTGGGCTCAGGAGTCGTTGAAGCCGGATGCAAAACCGTTGTCGGCAAAAGGGCAAAGCAATCCGGCATGTTCTGGCATGTAAAGGGCGCCCAAAATGTTCTCTCCACACGCTGCGCCGTCCTCGGAAACATCTTCGACGACTACTGGAAGCAGCGGAAGGTCGCCTGACTCATGCCATCATGTAACTTTCGTGTCCTGCACCCTTCTGAGAGCTTCTGAGGGGGGGGGCTGAGGAAAAACCGTTTCCTATCCGTCACCCGTTCGCTACAGTATCGCCATGGTTCTATGGCTCCACTCGGTTTGGTTGAACACCCTGACAGTCAGCCTGCTCCTGCTGTTTACCGGTGCTCCAACCGCTGGCCCTCCGCCGGCGGCCCAACCGGTCCCGCCGGCCTCCCCGCCCGTTTCCGTGCCAGCCCGCGTATCCGGCACACTGAAAGAGTGGCGGGTCTCCCCGGGCATGACTGTTCAGGCCGGCCGATGGGTCGCCACCCTCGCCACCCACCCACCGGCCCCCGATCCCCTGCCGCTGCGTCGGAAACTACAGACGAGCGAATCCGACCTCGTGGACGTCCGCCGCGCCTATCTGGAAGCCAGGCAGCAGGTGAAAATCGGCGAAACCCCGTCGGCTCCACTGCCGCAGCTCCTCCAGGCCTTTCAGCATGCCCAGGCCCGTCGCAACACCGCGCTGTCCCGGCTGGAGGCCGCCCAGCACGCCACCGAGCAGCTCCGGCATTACGCCCCCTGCGCCGGCACCGTCCGGGACGCCGGCGTCGTCCCCGGCAGCCGCGTGGCCGCCGGTGCCCCCTTACTGTTCATTCAGCCCTGACCCGCTCCCGTACTCTCCCCCGGGTTGCCGGCAGTGGAAAACAATCACCCCGGTTTTTCGGGATTGTCCACACCGTGGGAAATCAAAATTGTGGCCTACGGCTTCGTTACTCAGCTTTCCATATAGACGGATAGACATATGTATATATATACATATTCCCCATGCCGCGTGCTGCCATTGAAAGGAAAACGGTCCGGCCGGGATCGATCAGCCGTAGGGATGGGGATCGATGCCGTAGTGCTTGATTTTGTAGCCCAGGATGCGCGGGGTGGTGCCCAACGCGCGGGCGGCCGCGGCCCGGTTGCCGCGGGTCGATTTCAAGGCATCGCGGATCAGGTCGCGCTCGTAGGCACCCACCCTCGTTTTGAGATCGCCGACGGCCGACATACCGCTGGCTTCGGCCGTCTGCAGCGTGGGCGGCAGGTGATAGGGATGAATCACGTTGCTCTCGGCCATCAGCACCGCGCGCTCGATACAGTTCTCCAGCTCGCGGATATTTCCAGGCCAGTGATAGCTCATCAGCATGTCGATCACCGCGCTCGACAGGCGCTGCACATCCTTGCCCTTTTCCTGCGCATATTTCTGAAGAAAGTGGTTTGCCAGCAGCACGATGTCGGCCTTGCGCTTGCGCAGCGGGGGCACATAGATGGGGAATACACGCAGGCGACAGTAGAGATCTTCACGAAACCGGCCCTGCTGCACCAGCGCCGCCAGGTCGTGTTGGGTGGCCGCGATCACACGTACATCCGCCTTGCGGGTACGCGTCCCGCCCACGCGCTCGAATTCGCGCTCCTGCAATACGCGCAGCAGCTTGATCTGAATAGACGACGGGATATCACCAATTTCGTCCAGCAGCAGCGACCCGCCCTGCGCCAGTTCGATGCGCCCTTTGCGGGCGGCCAGCGCCCCGGGGAACGCCCCTTTTTCGTGTCCGAACAATTCGCTTTCGATCACGCTTTCCGGCACTGCTGCGCAGTGGGCCTTGACGAACGGTTTGCCCGCTCGCGGGCTGTTGTAATGGAGGGCATGGGCCACCAGCGCCTTGCCCGCCCCCGGCTCACCCGTGATCAATACCGCCATCGTGCTCTTTGCCGCCTGCGCCACCTGGTCGTAAACCATCTGCATCTCGTGCGAATTTCCGATGAGGTTGGTTGGCCGGAACCGGTCCTTGAGTTCCTCTTTCAGGCGCGCATTTTCTTCGGTGAGGCGCTCCTGCGATTCCTGCACAGACCGGCGCAGTTTGACGGCCTGGGCGATCATCGAGGCCATAATCGTCAGCACCTGGAGGTCCTGCTCGAGGTCGCGGTGCGGATCGAACCCGCATTCCGCGCTAAGGGTACCCGCGACCACTTGCGCCACCTTCACCGGCACGCAGATGAAGGAGGACTCGGGGCGCTTGCCACGAGCGGCCTTGTCCCGGAACAGCGGTGACCGGCTTGTGCGGGGAATGACCGTCGCTTTTCCGCTCAGCGCCACTTGGCCGGTGGCCCCCTCTCCCAGTCGATACCGTCCGCGCCGCGTCTGGTGCCCGGAACGCCCGTGGGCCGCTTCGATCAGGATATCGCCCGTCGTGCGGTTCAGCACCGTCAGCGTCGCTGCGCTCATATTCAGATGCAACGCCAGCGCCTCCAGGATGGGGCGAGCCACCTTCTGCAGGTCCAGACTGTGGTCCAATTGCCGACTGATCTCGCCCAGCAATTCGATTTCCCCCGCATGACGTTCGGCGGACGACAATGAGGAGCAACCGGATAGTGGCTTAGGTTTCATGCGATGGCATCACGGGCCCCATCGGCTGGCGCCCGGCAAGCCGGGATCACTTGATAAACAATATCTCTTGATAGGTTGGCAGCGGCCAATCCTCGTCCGGCACAATAAACTCGAGTTGATCGACCACCTCGCGCACGGCATCCATCGCCGGCACAATTGTGTTATGGCAATGCTGGGCCAAGCGCACCCCATCGCCGTTGCTTTCACGGAAAATGGCTGTGCGCAAAATTTCGTTGCGCAGTTGCAAATTCGCCATCAGCTCGCACAGCTCATCCAGCACGGTCGTGCAATGCTTCCGTCCCATGTGTTTCAGCGCCAGCGAGGTCTCTGCTAGCTGCTTCTGATAGTCCAATGCCACTGGGAAAATCATGGTTTTAGAAATTTCGAACACCAAGCGGCCCTCGATAAGGATATCCTTGATGTATTTCTCCAAGTAGATTTCGTTTCGGCTATGGAATTCCCGGACGGAGAGCACGCCATATTTAGCCAGCACCTCTTCGTTGTCTTTGGTCTGACAGGCCAGGATCGCCTCGGCGGCATGGGACGCATTGGGCAGGCCGCGTTTTGTCGCTTCCTTCTTCCACTCCTCCGTATAGCCATCGCCATTAAAGATGATCCGTCCGTGTTTGTTCATGATCGTACGGATCACCTGCTGCACGGCCGCGCCCAGCGTCTCGGGCGTCGTCGCCTGGGCCGCCTCCAGCTCGCTCACGACATAGTCCAGCGATTCCGCCACAATCGTATTGAGAATAACCAGGGGCCCCGCCACCGATTGACTGGAACCCACCGCCCGAAACTCGAATTTATTTCCGGTGAACGCGAATGGGCTGGTGCGATTCCGGTCGCCGGCATCCTTCGGCAGCGGCGGCAAGGTATCCACGCCCACCGTCAAGTATCCGGGTTTCTTCGCCTGCCCCTTTCCGCCCGCGGCGATATTTGTGAACACCTCGGTGAGCTGCTCCCCGAGGAACACCGACAGGATAGCCGGCGGTGCTTCATTGGCGCCGAGCCGATGGTCATTGCCCGCGTGGGCAATCGAGGCCCGCAGCAGCGTAGCATGTTTATCCACCGCGCGGATCACCGCCGCGCAAACAGCCAGGAACTGCATGTTCTCATGTGGCGTCTCGCCGGGGTCCAGCAAGTTCAGCGAGGGGGTGCCCAGCGACCAGTTCAGGTGCTTGCCGGACCCATTGATACCCGCAAACGGTTTTTCGTGCAGCAGGCACGTCATGCCGTACCGCCGCGCCACGCGTTGCAGCACTGTCATCGTCAGGTACTGATGGTCCGTCGCGACATTGGCATTTTCGTGGACGGGCGCCAGTTCGTATTGGCCGGGCGCCACTTCGTTATGACGGGTTTTGACGGGCACACCCAACTTATACAGCTCGCGCTCGACCTCCAGCATGAAGGCCAACACCCGCTCGGGAATCGCGCCAAAGTATTGGTCTTCCATCTCCTGGCCCTTAGGCGGCTTGGCCCCGAACAGAGTCCGCCCGGCACTGATCAGGTCCGTCCGCGCAAAGAAAAAGTTGCGGTCGATCAAAAAATATTCCTGCTCGCACCCCGCGGTTGCAATCACATGCTCGGGCTGCGAATGACCAAAGATTTTCAGCAGCCGTTGGGCCTGCGTATTGAGCGCCTGCATCGAGCGCAACAGCGGCGTTTTTTTATCGAGGGCCTCGCCGGTCCACGAGCAAAATGCCGTGGGAATGCACAGCGTGGTGCCATTCGGATTCTCCAGCAGATAGGCGGGACTGGTCACGTCCCAGGCCGTGTAGCCGCGCGCTTCAAACGTGGCGCGGATACCGCCCGACGGAAAACTCGACGCATCCGACTCGCCCAAAATCAACTGATTGCCTGAGAACTCGGCCACCGCGCCCCCCTCGCCATCCGGCGTCAAAAAGCTGTCATGTTTCTCCGCCGTCAGCCCGGTCAAGGGATAGAACACGTGCGCGTAGTGCGTCGCCCCCTTCTCGATTGCCCAATCCCGCATCGCCGCGGCCACTTCGTCCGCCACCGATACATCCAGCTTTGCCCCCTCGTCGATCGTCCGCCGCAAGACCTCATATACGCCTTGGGCCAACCGCTTTTTCATCACGCGATCATCGAATACATTCGACCCAAAAACCTCGCGCGCCGGGGTCTTGGAGAAATCCAGGGCTGGGGTAGTCGCCCGATAATTCGTCACCGCTGCAATTGCATTCAATCTCGATATGCTCATCTGACTGCCTCTTGGTTGCGTTTAACCCTTCGAATGCCGTTCCGCTCTGAGCGGGGAACGCCCCCCTCTACGAATCGGGTGTTGTCGCCTCAATGACACAATTTTGTAGCAGTGTAAACCCTAAAGATACAATTTTGTAGTAATCGTGCCCTGTCCGGCCCGATCGAGACCCGATTATTTTCTTTCCCCGCGCGTCAAAGTGGCCAATAGTGATCCGATTCCTATTATGAAAAATGTCATTCAAAAAGCCAATGTTCTGATCGAGGCCCTTCCTCACATCCAGCAATTCCGGGGCGAAACCATCGTCGTGAAATTTGGTGGTTCCGCCATGGACAATCCCGATCTGGTCCGGGGCATCCTCGAAGACGTCGCCTTCATGAGTTGCGTGGGCATGCGCCCCGTCATCGTCCACGGGGGCGGCAAATCCATCAATATGCGCTTGAAGCAGCAAGGCTTGCAGGCCAGCTTTCTCCAGGGCCTGCGGGTCACCGACAGCGCGACCATGAACGTCGTCGAGCAGGTCTTGAACCACGAGGTGAACCCCCGCTTGGTCAGCACCCTCAACGACTTGAGTTGCAAGGCGCGCGGGATTCACGGCGAAGACATCATCACCGCCCGGAAACACACAGCCGACGACCGCGCCAGCGGCGAACCCCTCGACTGGGGCTTCGTCGGGGCCATCACCCATGTGGACGTGCTGCCGGTCAGGGCCTATCTCGAGGCCGACATCACCCCCGTCATCACCCCCCTGGGTGCCGATGCCGACCGGCACATCTACAACATTAATGCCGATGCCGCCGCGGCGGGCCTCGCC
Source organism: Kiritimatiellia bacterium (assembly GCA_028681135.1). Classification (GTDB taxonomy): domain Bacteria; phylum Verrucomicrobiota; class Kiritimatiellia; order CAIQIC01; family Lenti-01; genus JAAZFE01. The sequence goes on from JAQUJC010000035.1 coordinate 27,177, forward strand.
GAACGTCTGCAAGCACGCAAATTGGTGTTTCTGTCCGATGTCCCCGGACTGCTGTCGGACCCCCGCGACCGCACCTCGGTCATGAGCACCCTGCGCCTTTCCGAAGTCGAAGACCTCGTCGATCGCGGCATCATTGGCGGCGGCATGCTGCCCAAGATCGACGGCGCGCTCAAGGCCCTCAAGGCCGGCGTGCGCAAGACCCATATTATCGACGCAGCTCTGCCGCACTCCCTGCTCCTCGAACTATTCACCGATAAAGGCATCGGTACGGAGATTGTTAATGACCGCCTCTGATTCCCCCACGCTGCACCACCACTACGTCATGCCCACCTACGCGCCGGGGATGACCCTGGTGCGCGGGTCCGGCGCCCACGTCTGGGACGACACCGGGCGCGAGTATCTCGATTTTATGGCCGGCATCGCCGTATGCAATACCGGCCATTGCCATCCGGCCGTCGTGGCCGCCATCCAGCAGCAGGCCGCCACCCTGATGCACTGCTCCAACCTCTTTCATAACCCCGTCCAGCCCCGGCTGGCCCAACGCCTCTCCGCCCTGACACTCGGCGGCAAAATCTTCTTGTGCAACTCCGGCGCGGAAGCCAACGAAGCGCTCTTCAAGCTGGCCCGCAAGTGGGGATCGGCGGAAGGCCGCTACGAAATCATCACCATGAAAAACTCCTTTCATGGGCGGACGCTAGCCACCATGACCGCCACCGGTCAGACCAAATATCAAAAGGGGTTTGAGCCACTCATGCCCGGTTTCGTCTACGCGGAGTTTAATGCCCTCGAGACCGTGCGCGCCGCCGTCACCCCCGCCACCGTCGCCATCCTCTGCGAAGCCGTCCAGGGCGAGGGCGGCGTTGTGCCCGCCGATCCGGCCTTCATCACCGGCCTGCGTGCCTTGTGCGATGAAAAGAAGCTCTTGCTTCTGTTTGACGAAGTCCAATGCGGCATGGGCCGCACCGGCAAATGGTTTGGCTTCCACCACTATGACGTTCGCCCCGACGGCTTCTCGATGGCCAAAGCCCTCGGTGGCGGGTTCCCTATCGGCGCCATTGCCGTGACCCCGGAGCTATCCAATGTATTCGAACCCGGCAACCACGCCAGCACGTTTGGCGGCACCCCCCTGGCCAGTGCTGCGGCCCTCGCCGTGCTCGATACCCTCGAAAAGGAGCACCTCATCGATCACGCCGACCGCATGGGCACCCTGTTCATGGAGGGGTTGAACGCCCTGGCCCGCAAGCATGCCTGCATCCAAACCGTGCGCGGTCTGGGACTGATGATTGGCGTCGTGCTGTCCATCCCCGCCAAACCCGTCGAAACCCAACTGCGCGAAAACGGCCTGTTGTGCATCGCCACCGGCGAAAATGTCCTGCGCTTTGTCCCCCCCCTGGTGGTGACGCCCGATCACATCCAGCAGGCCCTCGACCAGCTCGATCAGGCGCTGACCGTATCAACCGCGTAGCCCCCCCCCCCCACGCGCTGGCAGCAGGTTTTCCACAGTGTGGAAAACTTTTTTCCATAGCGTGGAAAAAATGCGACACTTTCTTCCATGCTATGGAAAACTCATCCTCTTTTTTTCCACAGTGTGGAAACTTTTTTTCCACACTGTGGAAAACGCGGCGGTCCGTCATGAACCGCGATGGCCCGCTCTGCACGGGTGCACTGGAAGTGGACACCTACAAAAGCTTCCGGGTCTTGCGCTGTCCAGACGGCCAAGGGCATCTGGTTGCGCTGGGGCCCTATGAAGCGCTCCGACGCCTCCCCAGCAAAACCCCCGCAACGATGCCCCGTGAACGCGTTACGATTTCCCAGACGCTGAAGGAGTCCGTGCTCGACGCCCTCGCCCCGATTCTGTTTCGCCCCCCCTTGAAATGGCCCCTCTGATGACAACGCCCCCCCCCCCCGCCCCCGCTAACCCCCCTGCGGTGCGCCTGCAAAAATTCCTGGCCGCCGCTGGCGTCGGGTCGCGCCGCTACTGCGAGGAATTGATCAGCGCCGGGCGGGTCCAGATCGATGGCGTCACAGTGACGCAACTGGGCACCCGCGTTGATCCCGCCCACCAGCATGTGGCCCTGGATGGCCGTCGGGTCCAGGCCGAACCACACCACACCTATCTGGCCGACAAGCCCCCCCGCATCCTCTGTACCTCGCGCGATCCCGAAGGCCGCCCCACGATCATTGAATGGGCCCGACGGATGGGCGTAGACCGGCGCCTGCGGCTCTACACCATCGGACGCCTCGATTGGGACAGCGAAGGGCTCATCCTGCTCACCAACGATGGCGACCTCGCCCACGCCCTGGCCCACCCGCGCCATCTCGTCGAAAAAGAATACCGCGCCTGGACCGACCGCTTCGCCACTCGCGACCAGATCGCCGCCATGCTCGCCGGCGTGCAGGACGATGGCGAATGGCTGCGCGCGCTGGCTGTGGTGCCCGAAGCCAGCCGCCCCGGACGCCCCCCTTCCCTGCGCATCGTCCTTGGCGAAGGCCGCAACCGCCATATCCGGCGCATGCTCGAAGCGCTGGGCCTGCACGTCAAACGCCTGCGCCGCATCCGCATCGGCCCCCTCACCGAATCCGATCTGCGCGGCAAACCCCTGCGCAAACTCTCCCGCACCGAATTGGGGTCAGCCCTTAAAATATAACTAATGGGGCGATTAGTTATATTTTAAGGGCTGACCCCGACTTTATAGAGCCGCGATTAGAAGGCGTAGCGGATGGCGAGTTGCACGCGGTTGTTGCGGGCGTCATCGCCGTCCACGTAGTCGGTGGTCATGTTGGCATATTCGGCCATGACGGTGACGGCGGCGGTAAGTTTATAGAAGGCGTTCACGAAGACCTGTTGATTTTTGTCACGCATGCCCGGGCTGAGATCGTCGTCATCGGGATCATCCATAGAATAGCCGAGGCCGAAGCACAGTTGTTCGGTTGGGTCATAGAGCACCTGGGCCCAGCCGCCGATGGCCGCGACGGCCTCGCCCAGCGCCATATTCACGCCCTGACCAATGCCGCCGTAGTAGGTATCGAGATTCTCGCCTGTCCACAGATTCCCCTGCACGGCCAGGCACTTTGTCAGCGGCAGATACACCGATCCCTGGGCCGACCACGTGTCATAGTCTTCCACATCCAGCCCGACCACGACATTGCTAACGGTGGCATCCAGGGTTTCGCGGCCGTAGTGGCCCGAGAAGGCAAAGCGCGCCATTTTCTCCGTCCACAACTTCTGGTGCAGCGCAACCTTGAACTGGAAGGTGGGCCACTCGGCATCTGCACCATCGTCAAATCCACCGCCATCCAAATCCTGGCCCACGGTTTGGGCCACGGCCGCCTTGGCCACCAGCTTGGTGGCATCGCTGATCGCGAGCACGTGGGTCACGCGCGCCTGGGGCCGACGCAACCCCAGCGCCCCGATGTCCGCCAGATAGGCGAAATTGACGATCCGGGGCACCACCTCGACAAAGGTTTCCCAATCCTGACCGGCGCGGATGGAGAAGCCCGACGAATGAGCTAGGTCCAAATAAGCCAGCCGGATACGTGGGCTGTAGGAGTTGGGATTGCCGCTGCCATAGAAATCCATTTCGATTTTACCGGTTGTCTTCCAGTCACCGACATCGGGACCAAACAGATTCAAGCCCATGCGGGTTTCCCGCGCCCCGAGATGGGTCTGGCCGTCTTTCTGGGCGTCTAGTTCGGGCAACACCCAAAAGGCGAAGTCGGCCTTAGGGGCCGTGGCCTGGGTATCGTGCGAGAAGTCGGCGCGAACATAGCCATACAGTTGCAAACGCACGTCGGTGTTTTGCAGGGTAATTTCCAGCGCGCGGGCGGCACCGGCGCAACACAGGATCAGGATCGGAACCAACCATCTTGTTTTCACCTGGGAACCTCCTTGGGGTCTTGCAGTTGCATTGGATTCTCACAGAAGCGGCCAAGCCGGGTCAACCCCCATCTCCCCGCGAGCTGCACTTTTTTGAGACCCGGGGGTGGCAATTATTTGCGGCCTGTGATAGGCTTCGGCCCGCAAACCATAGTTCAAACCAGGAGAAATCATATGTCTGAATTCAGCACCATCATCCAAAGCGCCGACTGGAAATCCGAAAAGCATTCCCCGGTCATCGAGGCACCGGATACCGTCAAGGCCGGCGAATTTTTCACCGTCAGCGCCGGTTTAGGCAAAGCGATTGCCCATCCCAACACGGTCCAGCATCATATTAGCTGGATTTCGCTCTACTATCTGCCCGAAGGCTCCAAGATGACCATCCAATTGGCCCACGCCGAATTTTCTGCTCACGGCGATTCGGCGAGCGACGATGACGGCCCGGCCTTCAGCGGCCCCAACATGACCGCCAACATCAAGCTGTCCAAGTCCGGGGTTCTCCAAGCTGTCGCCTACTGCAACATTCATGGCGTGTGGCAGTCGTCCAAGGCCATCCAGGTCGAGGCCTAAGCGCGTCTGTTGCGCCCGCCCCCGGCTGCTTCCGCACCGGGGGCTTTTTTGTCCCCTCCGCCGGTATTTTGCCTCGCCATTGCCCCCTGCCATCCCCATGAAGAAACGCAACATGCTATCCGTCCTCCATCCGCGCTCAGGCATCCGCCGCACCCTGATTCTCGCTGCCGTGGCCGCTGTTGCTGCTACCGCCCAGGCCAAGTCGGCCCAATCAGTCCGCGCCCCACTCTACTGGAGCGTCTATGAAAATCAGTTTCTGAAAGAGCAAGCCGGGCAGGATGACATTCACATCTCCGAAGCAGAATGGCTGGCCAACATCGACTGGGTGGACGCCCACCTCAAGGCTTCTGGCTATACGATGGTCTGCATCGACGGCTGGGGCGATGTCTCGCAATTAAACGAAAATGGGTATCGTCTGTCGCACTCGCGTCACTGGCACCACGATTACGCCTGGTGGTCGCGCCACCTCCAAGGACGCGGTCTGGCGCTGGGCATGTACGGCAATCCCCTGTGGATTCACGTGGCCGACGACGACACCCAACGCCTGATCGTCGGTACGGAACTCCCGGTGGCCTCGCTCAAGAATCCCGCTGAGGATGCCCGCTTCCAATGGGTCCAAGTCGACCGCCCCGGTGCCGAAGCTTACGTCAAGGGCTGGATTCATTTCTATGCCGACATGGGTATAAAATTCTATCGCATCGATTTTCTATCCTGGTTTGAAGATGGCCACGACCGCTGGCAGGGGCGCGTCGGCCCCAAGCGCCCGCGCGACCATTATGTGACCGCCCTGCGCTGGATGCGCGAAGCCGCCGCTGAACGCGGCATGTTCCTCAGCTTTGTCATGCCCCACCTGTACGACGAGGCCGCCGCCGAACGGCAGTACGGCCACATGATCCGCATCAACGAAGACACCGGCGCGGGCGGCTGGACCAAATGGAGCGAATGGTTCCGCGGCCAGAAACGCACCGGCTGGTCCGTCTATGGCAACGCGGTTGACGGCCTGACCTACTGGTCGCGCATTGCCGGACGCGGCGGCGTTATTCTCGATCCCGACTTCATCCGCCTGAATACCTTTGCCAGCGATGACGAAAAACGGAGCGTGATTTCCCTATGTCTGCTGGCAGGCGCCCCCATTGCCGTCGCGGACCAGCACGACACCATCGGCGACAACCTGCGCTTCTATACCAATCCCGAACTGCTCGCTCTCAACCGGGACGGATTCGTCGGTCAGCCCCTATCTTGGGACCCCACCCAGGAGGACAGCCAAATTTGGTTTGGCCAACTCTCCGGCGGCGACTGGATCGTCGGCCTGTTCAACCGCGAGTCCGCTCCCCGCCCCCGGCGGGTCAACTTCGCCATCCTCGGGTTGGTCGGCCCCGCCCAGGTCCGTGACCTGTGGGCCCATGAAGACCTCGGTGCCATGGAATCCTTCCAAGCGGATATCCCCCCCCGCGGTTGCCGTATCCTGCGCATCAGCGCCCCACCCGCAGACGCCCCCCTTCCATAAACAGGGCACTTCCCGACAGCCGTCATTTTTGCTACCCCTAGATCCACCATGAGCAAACCGCCTATCCGCATTTTCGACGCCGACTTTCTCGACCGCCTCTCCGCCGAGGCCGCGGCCACCCCTCGCCGCCGCAAAAACTTTAACCTGCACAGCGCCAGCGACTATCCCTGCCAACGCTTTTTTAATGCCCTCTGCGCGGATACTTATGTTCAGCCCCACCGCCATGCAGACTCCGCCAAGGATGAATCACTCGTTCTACTGCGAGGCACGCTTGGTGCCATCATCTTCGACGAATCCGGGCAGGTCACTGCCGCGCGAACCCTGCGACCCGGTATGATCGCGGACGTGCCCCACAACACCTTCCACACCTGGGTCGCTCTGGAGGACAATACGATTTTTTTTGAAACCAAAGCCGGTCCCTATGTCCCGCTGGCCCCGGAAGAACGGGCTGCTTTCGCCCCGCCCGAGGGCAGCCCGCGCGCCCCAGAATACCTCGCCCAGCTCAAGACGCTTTGCCCCCCAACCTGATTACCCCCCCCCCCCCCCCCCCCCCCCCCCCCCCCC
>JAQUJC010000036.1 GCA_028681135.1 Kiritimatiellia bacterium
GACGAAAACTGGGACGGCATACAGAATCCGGGCGAAGCCGGTATCCCGAACGTGATCGTCAACTTGCTGGATGGTGCCAGCAATGCCATTGCCTATACGTTCACCGACCTGAACGGCTTGTACCTGTTCACCGATCTGCCGCCGGGAGACTACACGGCGCAGGTGGACGCTATGACGCTTGCACCGGAACTCGCCGCCAATCCAACCTATGACCTGGATGGCAACTTGAATGATGAAACCACGGTGACGCTGGCCTCCGGCGATGAAGACCTGCGGCTCGACTTCGGCTATAACTGGTCGCCTCCGGGGCCGTTGCTGGGCGCGATCGGTGACCGGGTCTGGATTGATGACGATGCCGACGGCGTCCAGGATCCAGGTGAACCGGGCATCTCCAATGTGACGGTCAATTTGCTGATCGATGCAGCAGGCAACGGCAGCTATACGACGGTCGTGGCGACGGCCGTTACCGATGCGGCCGGGCTTTACCACTTCCCGAACTTGGACGCGAACTCCTATGTTGTTCAGATCGACACCAACACCCTGCCGGCCGGATTCGTGCAGACGGGCGATCCGGACCATTTTGGCACCGACGCCACGGCCAACCTGGCGCAGGCGGGTGACCACCAGACCACGACACCGATCGTGCTGGCGCCGGGCGATGTCTTCGTGAATGCCGACTTCGGCTACCTGCCGCCGTCCTCCAGCAACCTGGGCGACCTGATCTACTTCGACGCCAACGCGGACGGGGTGTTCAATCCTGACGATGGCGATTACGCCATTCCGGGGGTGACCGTGGCCCTGAAGAATGACCTGGGGCAGATCATCGCCAGCACCGTCACCGATGGCGGCACGACCAATAATTATATCTTCACTGGGCTGCAACCTGGCACCTACACGGTCTGGATCAACGACGCTGAAAACGTGCTCAACGGCCTCGTGCAGACGGGCGACCCCGACGGTGGCAACGACAACCTCAGCACCACCACGCTGGACGGCGTGAACGACGATTTGGTCCAGGATCACGGCTATACGCCGGACGGCCATGATGAATTGCTGGGCCTCATCGGCGATACCATCTTCCTAGACCGCGATAACGACGGTTTGCCCGGACCGGGCGAGGGCATCGAAGGCGTGACGGTGCACTTGTTCGACGGCACGGGGACGAACCTGCTGGCGACCACCGTGACCGACCCGAACGGCAACTACTGGTTCGGCGGCCTGCCGGCCGGCGGCTACGTGGTGGACGTGGTCGAAACCTCCCTGCCGAACGGCGGCACCGGCCTGGTTAACACAGTTGATCCGGACACCATGGGTCCCGGCGACAGCGAATCGGCTGTTTCGCTCACCACCGGCGAAATCAACCTCGATCAGGACTTCGGGTACGTGGCCGACACGCCCAACGCCATCGGCGGCACGCTCTGGCGCGACTGCAACGCGGACGGCACGCTGGACGTGGACGAAGACCCGCGCTTTGAAGGTGTGAAACTCGTGCTCCGCAACGCACTGGGGAACATCGTCGGCACGGCGCGGTCTGATGCCGCCGGCGAGTATCTCTTCGACAACCTGCCCGACGGGACCTACTCGGTGGACGCCGTGGATGACACCAATGTCATGCTGGGCTACTGGCACAGCCTGGGGCTCAATTCGGGCGACGACAACAACAGCCAGGAGGATCCCTACGACGTAGCACTGTCCGGCGGCGAGACCAATACCACCGCCGATTTCGGCTACTATCTGTCCATCGCCGAGTTGGGCGACTACGTCTGGTACGACATCAACGACAACGGCATCCAGGACGGCGGCGAGCCGGGGCTGGCCGGTGTGTGGGTCTCCCTGCGGATCACCTATCCCAATGGCGACGAGATTGCAATGGAAACCCTGACCGATGCCAACGGTCAGTACATTTTCTCCAATCTGTTGCTGGACGAACGTTATGACGCCACCACGACTAACGATCCAGCCACGGATGGCCTGCCGCGCTTCGAGGTGATGGTGGTGAGCACCCAGGTGGTGCTGACGGCCGACGGCTACGAGCCGACGACCATCAACGCCGGGGACGGCTCCAACGATTCCCGCTTTCACGCCGGCACGTTCGCCGAGCTGCGCAAGTGCGGCCGCCCGGTCATCTACGACTTCGGCTACAAGGGTGGGCCCCTGCTGGCGGTGATCGGCAATGTGGACGCCTTCACGCGCGACGGCGAGACCGTCGTGCGCTGGGAAACCATTGAGTCCTTGGGCACGGCCGGCTTCTGGCTGGACCGCCTCGTCGGCGACGACTGGGTGCGGGTCAGTGAGGAGATGCTGCCATATCCGCTCTTCGGTGTGGCCCCCATCATCTACGAAGAGGTGGACCCAGACGCTATGGCGGGTGGCACCTATCTATACCGCCTGGCCGAGATGGAGAACGACGGCGACATCCTCTATTACGGTCCGTATACCCTGACGGTGGATGGCCCCGGCCGCACCTACGAGGACTGGGCGGAAGCCCACTTCACCGCCGATGAGCTGGCCGATCCGGTCATCAGTGGCGAAATAGCCGACCCAGATGGCGATGGTTTGACCAATTGGCAGGAGTTCCTGGCGGGAACCGATCCGCAGGATGCCAACTCGGTGTTGCAGATCACGTCTGTCCGGCAGACGGTCGACGGGCTCGAATTGACATGGAAGGCGGTCGCGGGCCACTCCTATAAGATTGCACTGTCTGCCAACGCCGCCGGCCCCTATCTGCCGCTGGAAGAGACGATTGTGGCCACCGGCGATATCGGCGTTGTGGTCCTGCCGGTGGATGCCCGCGAACACCAATTATTCTTCAATGTTATATTAGTGTTAAACAATTCTGGCGATTAATTCCCATCTGCCGTATACTCATAACTCATAGGAGGGACAGCCTCCCTTCTGGAGAGGACAGCATGGAATCCACCGATTCAGCAATCCGGCTACCCACCGGGATACCTGTGGGCCGAGGCTGGCTGAGAGCTGGCCTGCTAGGCCTGGCATGGATTGTGGCTTCTCCAGTTCTGGCGCAGACAGATGGGCACGGAGGGGGCGAGTTGCGAGTGCGGGAAGCGCCGAGCGGCGGCGTGAGCCTCGAGTGGACCCGGACCGCCGGACCGCCCTGGCTGCTGGGATGGCATGTGGAACGACGCGAATCAGCCGCAGGGGGAGCTATTCGCCTGACCCACGAGCGGGTCGAGGCGGGGCTGTTCGATTCGCCAGCCACGATTTATCAGTTCCATGATGCCGCGGCTACGGCACGGGCGGGGGACCTGATTTCCTATCGTCTGGTGGGGGTCGATCCCGACCTACAGGAAGCGCCCAGCGCGTGGGCTGATCTGACCGTCGAGGCGGTGGGGGCATCCCCTGCCGAAGCGGCCGCCAAGGCGCTCATCCCCCGTTCGGTGCCAGTCCGGCGCGATGGGGGGCCTTCCACCGTGGGGTCGCGAATCCGTATCGAGGTAGACCGCGACGGGCTGTACAGGTTGTCAGCAGCTCAGATTGCGGCGGCGCTGGAAGACTGGGACGAGCCGCAGGTGGCGCAGGCGATTGACCTAACCCATTTCTCGCTTTCCTGCGGCGGCGAACCGGTGGCATGGGAGGCCGAGTCCGGTGGCGCAGCTCTGCGGTTTGTCGCCCAGGCCTATCGCGATACCTATACCGACCGGAATGTCTATTGGTTGGAGCCGGGGGCAGGCCAGGCCATCGCGGTGGAAGACCGCCGCGTGGCCGGCCCCGTTGCCGATGCGTGGTTTTGGGACACCCTTCGGTTGGAGCAAAACCAGTTTTATGTTCCCTATGTCCCCGGCGAAGCGACGAATGATTATTGGGTCTGGACGGGGCGTAACCTGACCGCACCCGCGCTTTCTTGGTCCTGGACGACGAATGTGGCGTTGCTCGATCCGGAACCGGGCATTAAAACCAGTTGGGTCACAGCCTGGCTGGTCAGTGCATGGAACGGTGCGCCGGTGTTGGACAATCACACACGGTTGATTGTCTCGGGACAGGTGCTCGCTGATCAGCGCTGGGACGGAGATCAACGCGTGCAACAGATGGGCATGGCCACCAATCGGACGGGGGCCGCGCTGGACGTCACGATCGAATCCTGGCGCGAGCCGTGCATTACCACCACGAGTGTCCTGATCGATGCCCTGGAAATTCGCTATGCCCGGCAAATGCGGGCCCGTGACGATGTCCTGCTGTTCAGCCCGGACCCCGGTGCTGCACAACTGACGGTGCGCGGGTTTACCACTGCGAATATCCAGGTCTACGATGTGAGCGATCCGGTGCGGCCGGTGCGGCTCGCGGCGACCGTAGATGCGGCCGGGTCGGCGGAATGGCGCGTCTCCTGGGCGGTGAATCCGACAATGGAGTCACGCTTTTTAGCCGTGGCGCAAGCCCAGGCGCCGGCGCGCATTGACGGCATTGTTCCCGGCGGATGGGGGGGGGCGCAGGCCGGCGCGCCGCATGTCGTCATTACCTCGCGGGCGCTGACCCCTGCCGCGGCTGCGCTGGTGGCACACCGTCAGCAGCAGGGGGTGGACTCCATCCTGGTGCCGGTCGAAGAGCTGTATGATGACTTTGCGTTTGGCCGCCGCGACCCTCGTGCCATTCCGCGCTTTTTGGCCCAGGCCCAAACGAGTTGGACCACACCGCCTCAGTATGTGTGTTTGGCGGGAGATGGGCATCTGGACTACCTTGACCATTTTGAGCAGGCGGCGACTCGTCCCAACCACATCCTGCCCATGCAGGACCGCATTCCCTACGATGCGGGGGAGAATGGGACGAGGGTCACGCTGGGCCTCGACAATCCCCTGGCCGATCTGGATGGAGATGGTGTGCCGGACGTACCCATTGGGCGGTTGCCGGCGCAGACGGCTGCGGCACTCACGCGTATGATCAACCGGATCGTGACTCATGAAGCCCTGGACACCTGGAAAAATAAGGTGCTGTTGATCTCCGACAAGGATGTCAACAATGCGTTCGAAGCGGCCGCCGGACGGTTGGCCACCCACGTGCCGGCGGATATGTCCATTGCCCGCTTGGGGCATACGCTCGCAACCCCGGCGGCCACCATGCGTGCGCGCTTTATCCAGGAAATGAATGCCGGCCCGCTGTTGGCCGTTTACTATGGTCACGCTAATAATGTCGGCATCAGCTCGCCATATTTCTTCGAGCACAGCCATGTCCGCACCTATATGCCCGCGCTGACCAACCGGTCCCGGGCCCCGCTGCTGCTAGCGGGTACGTGCATGCTCAACGATTTTGCATCACCCCATCCCGACAACCGCTGTTTGGGTAAAGGATTTCTCGATACCGCTCCGGGGGGGGCTATTGCCGTCTGGGCCTCAGCCGCGGAAGTGTCGCTGGCCATGGCTGAGGGCACCACGACGACCATTCTGGATACATTATTCTTCTCCAATAACGAACGCCTGGGCGACTTGATTTGGCCGGCGCTCGAGTTGCAGGCCGACGGTGCCTCGCCCTGGACGGTGCGCTCCAGCATCCTGCTGGGCGATCCGGGCACGCGCATGCGCACTCATTCATTCGACAGTTCCGGGCCGCTGGAGCGCACACCGTTTGGCGGTACCCAGTGGGCGGTGCCCGGGACGGTGGAAATGGAGCACTTTGATGTCGGCGGCAACGCAGTGGCCTATCAAGACACCACCCCCGCCAACGAGGGGGCCCAGTATCGTCTGGCCGATGGAGTGGATATTTCCCGCGATGCCAGGGCCGGCAATCAGCACGTGGTGGGCTGGACCGCGCCGGGCGAATGGCTGGAGTACACCGTCGCAGTCGCCACAGGCGGCACCTATACCCTGGAAACGCGCGTGGCGGCGGTGGGGGAGGGCGGCCGCTTTCGTCTGTTGGTCAACGGCCAGGACCAGACGGGCACCCTGGAGGTTCCCCCGACAGGGGCGTGGAACACCTATCAAACGGTGACAAAAAATGGTGTGGAACTGACCGCTGGCCTCCAGACGGTGCGGGTAGCGATGGTGTCGGCTGGAGCCAGCGGCTTTGTGGGAGCTTTTGATTGGTTCCGGCTGACGGCGGCACCTGCTGCTCCTGCACGCGGGCCCTATGGCGGCACCCCCTGGGATGTGCCGGGCCGGGTTGAAATGGAAAACTTTGACACCGGGGGCGCGGGTGTCGCCTACCAGGACACCACCCCCGGCAATATCGGTGGGCAATACCGAGTGGCCGACGGGGTGGATATTTTACGTGACCCCGCCGTCGGCAATCAGCACGTGGTGGGCTGGACACCGCCCGGCGAATGGTTGGAGTACACCATTAACGTCACTACCGCCGGCCTGTATACCGTCGAAACACGAATCGCGGCATTGGGCGCGGGCGGCCGTTTCCGTATATGGGTTGATGCCGAGGATCGCACCGGTAACCTGACCGTACCGGATACCGGGTCGTGGAGTGCGTTCCGAAATGTGGCGATGTGTGGCGTGCACCTCACAACCGGCATCCACACCGTGCGCGTCGACATGGTGAGCGCCGGGTCCAGCGGCAATGTGGGGGCGTTCGATTGGTTCCAACTGTCCCGGCCTGCGCCTGCGCCTGCGCGCGAGCCCTATGGCGGCAGTCCCTGGGTCTTGCCGGGCACCGTGGAAATGGAACACTTTGATGCGGCCGCTCCCGGCGTGGCCTACCAGGATGCAACCCCGCTTAACGAAGGCGGCCAGTACCGCCTGGACGACGCCGTGGATATTGCCCGCGACCCGGCTGCCGGTAACCAGCATGTCGTGGGCTGGACCGCGGCGGGTGAATGGTTGGAGTATACCGTTGAGGTTGCGGCGACTGGGTCGTACACGCTGGAAACGCGGGTCGCAGCCGTGGGAGCAGGCGGGCAGTTCCAAATCCTGGTCAACGGCGAGGACAAGACCGGACTGCTGAACGTGCCGAACACCGGGGCGTGGAACGTGTACCAGGTGGTGCAACAAACAGGCGTGAGTCTCGTCTCGGGCATCCATACGGTCCGGGTGACAATGGTGTCCACCGGCCCCAGCGGCAATACGGGGGCCTTCGATTGGCTGCGGGTCACCGCCGACCCCTCTGCGCCTGCGCGCGAGCCCTATGGCGGGACGCCTTGGGTCTTGCCGGGCACCGTGGAAATGGAACACTTTGATGCGGCCGCTCCCGGCGTGGCCTACCAGGATGCAACCCCGCTTAACAAAGGCGGCCAGTATCGGCTGGCCGACGCCGTGGATATCACCCGCGACCCGGCCGCCGGTAACCAGCATGTCGTGGGCTGGACCGCGGCTGGCGAATGGATGGAGTATACCGTTGAGGTTGCGGCGACTGGGTCGTACACGCTGGAAGCGCGGGTCGCAGCCGTGGGGGCAGGCGGGCAGTTCCGAATCCTGGTCAACGGCGAGGACAAGACCGGGCTACTGAACGTGCCCAACACCGGGGCGTGGAACGTGTACCAGGTGGTGCAACAAACAGGCGTGAGTCTCGTCTCGGGCATCCATACGGTCCGGGTGACAATGGTGTCCACCGGCCCCAGCGGCAATACGGGGGCCTTCGATTGGCTGCGGGTCACCGCCGACCCCTCTGCGCCTGCGCGCGAGCCCTATGGCGGGACGCCTTGGGTCTTGCCGGGCACCGTGGAAATGGAACACTTTGATGCGGCCGCTCCCGGCGTGGCCTACCAGGATGCAACCCCGCTTAACAAAGGCGGCCAGTATCGGCTGGCCGACGCCGTGGATATCACCCGCGACCCGGCCGCCGGTAACCAGCATGTCGTGGGCTGGACCGCGGCTGGCGAATGGATGGAGTATACCGTTGAGGTTGCGGCGACTGGGTCGTACACGCTGGAAGCGCGGGTCGCAGCCGTGGGGGCAGGCGGGCAGTTCCGAATCCTGGTCAACGGCGAGGACAAGACCGGGCTACTGAACGTGCCCAACACCGGGGCGTGGAACGTGTACCAGGTGGTGCAACAAACAGGCGTGAGTCTCGTGTCGGGCATCCATACGGTCCGGGTGACAATGGTGTCCACCGGCCCCAGCGGCCATGTGGGAGCCTTTGACTGGTTCCGTGCGTCTGCCCGTCGCGCCGTGCGCGCTGCAGCAGCACACACCGTGCATGAGCCTATCCCAGATATCATCGATATCCGGGTCAACGATGAATCGCATCAGCCGGATGCCGGCTGGCTGGCGGTGGATGACGATCCCGCGACGGCCTGGCAGGGGACGGCCTCGGGGGGGGGGGGTACCTGGTGATGGTCTTTGCTGAGGGGTGGAACCTGGCGGGCTTGCAGTTGGATTGGGCGTCACCGCCGCCGGCTGACCTCCGGCTTTTCTCCAGCCTCGACGCGCAGCAGTGGACCGAGTTCAGCATTCCGCTGGCTGGGAATGTGGTTGAATTGCAGTATCTTTGGCTTATCCTGCCGGTTGCGGATGGCACGGAATTGCCGGGGCTGACGCAAATCACGGTTTGGTAGAGCCCGCTTGGGGTTCCTCTTGCTGAGAAAGAAGATGATTATGGACGTGGAATTATCAAAGAGCGCCATCCCAGCATCCGGCGCCGCGGCAGAGCGCTTTGGCCAAGGCGCAGGCGTTGTGCTGCGGCATGTGGCGGGCGAGCACATGCTGGTGCCCACCGTTTCCCGCGAAGTCGATCTGGATAGCCTCTTTTTGTTGAATGCCACGGGGGTGTTTATTTGGGAGCAGTTGGATGGGCAGCGAACAGTAGAAGAGCTAAGCCAGAGTCTGGCCGTAGAGTGTGGAGTGGACAAGGTGGTCGCCACCGCCGATGTGACACGTTTCCTGGCGAGTCTGCTGGAGCGGCATCTGGCAGAACGGACCCCGGTGGATGAGTGCTGATTGTGATTTGCTGACCGGTGGCGAACGTCTCAACGCCATGCGCCGCCGCGCGGCTGCGGAGGGCAGGCCGTTGCATGGTACGCTTGCCCTGACTCATCGCTGCAACTTTCGCTGCGTCCATTGCTATATGCAGCCCGGCGCTCGCCCGCCTGAACGCGAACTCTCAACGGCAGAGTGGCTGGTGCTGGCGGGGGAGGCGGCTGAGGCGGGATGCTTCTCTATTCTCCTGACAGGCGGCGAACCCCTGCTGCGTGCGGACTTCGCCGAAATTTATCTGGGAATTCGTAAATTCGGCATTCACGTGATGCTGTTTACAAATGCCTCCCTGGTCGATGACTCCATCATTCGCACGCTCCAGGCTGCGCCGCCGCGCTTGATCGAAGTGTCCGTCTACGGGGCGAGTGCCGATACCTATCAGTGTGTCACTGGCCGGGCGGAGAACTACGGCCATACCCTGCGCGGGATTGCTCTACTGCGTCAAGCCGGCTTGCCCGTGCGGCTCAAAACAGTTCTGATGCAGCCCAACCGCCATGACTTTCTTGCCATTCGAGCCCTGGCGGCCGACGGCGAACCGCCGGTCCGCTACGACGCCATGCTTCAATCCCGTTATCACGGCGATGAAGCAATCAAAGCTCTCCGCATTCCGCCGGAAGAAGTGGTGGAACTGGAAGCCCGAGCCATTCCCGAACTGCCCGCTCAATGGGCCGCTCAGCAGGCCCGCCGGGAGCAGTGGACGCCTCCCGCCGGGAACCCGCTGTATACCTGTGCCGCGGGCGTGGTGTCTTTTTATGTCACGGCTGCCGGGCGGGTGCAGCCCTGCGTCAGCGCGGAGCGCTACGGCGTGCCGTGGACACCCGGTGGACTGCTGGAGGCCTTCCGGGCCTGCCGCGCCTCGGTCCGAGCGGTCCGGGCGCCGCCAGGCCATCCCTGCGCCGCGTGTCGCGTTTTTGTCCTGTGCGGTAACTGTCCGCCTATCGCGGAGCTGGAGTGCGGCGATGAAGGGGGCGTCTGTAGCTATGCCTGCCGCCTCGCCCACGAGCGCGGGAAAAGAATGGAAAACAAATGGCGCGGGGGGCACCATTCTGACTTTGCAATGTCCGAACCAACTCCCTACACTATGCAACAAAAGGTGAACCCATGAAAAAATCCGAATCCCAAGACCCGACTGCTGAGAAGATTTATGACCCCCCCCGTTTGGATGTGGTTTCCTTGCGCGGTGACGAAGTCTTAGCCGGAAGTTGCAAGGACATTAGTGGGGCGGGGCCCACGCTGGACTGCCGCGACCAATTCGGCGGCACCTGCGCATCCCTCGGCTCGTAATGGGGGCGGCGAGTCTGGAGGGTGACTCGCTGGCCTGTGGACGTACGCTCTCCGTGGCGGATATTACCATCCGCTTGGCGGATGAGTTGTGTCCGCCGTTTTCCACTTGGCCGACTTCCTATCAACCGTTTTTAGCGGAGGGGCTTGCCGATGAGGAGGGGGGGCTGCGCTGGTGCCTGGGCGAAGATCAGGACCGTCCCGCCGACGATGATTTTTGTCCAACCTATGCCGCGGGGGCCTGGCAAGCGGGCACCGTGGGCGAGCGAACCCTCTATCGTTTTCATGCGGGGGAAAACCGCCCCTATCTCTGGGCGGAACCCAATGCGGATTTCAGCCGGGTCTGGGTCTGGATTGATCCGGCCGGAGCGCGTCAGATGCCACCCATGCTTCATCCGGTGGATCGCGTGCTCTGGATGGGCGTTCTGGCTCATCGCCGCGGGATGATTGTTCATTCATGTGGCTGGTCCTGCCAGAGGCGTGCGGTGCTGTTTCCAGGAGTATCGGGTGCGGGCAAAACCACGTTGTGCCGCCAATTGATGGCCGCAGGGGCGGGGGCGGTGTTGTCCGACGACCGAATGGTGGTGCGCGTACAGGCGGATGAATGCCGGGCCAGTGGTACGCCGTGGCCGGGGGATGCCAAACAGGCGCGTAACGAATCGGCACCGCTGGCGGCCATCGCCTTTATTGAGCAATCTCCCGTTCATCGGGTGACGCCCATCCGTCCAGCGGACGCCCTGCGACGCTTGCTGGAGGCGGCCTCGGTGCCCTGGTATGCCCCCGCATTGCGCGATATGGTGCTGCCAGTGGTCGAACAGATGGTGGCCAGTGTGCCGGCCTATCGCGTGGGCTTTCATCCCGATCCCAGTGTAGTGGCGGAGTTGCTGCCGCTCGTGGGAGAGTCCGGGACGTAATCCGTGGCGCACCCCATGAAGACCGATCAGGATTTGTTTACCGGCGTCCTGCAAGATGCTTTGCAACGGGGCGACTCGGTGTGGTTGCGCGTCCAGGGCGCCAGTATGCGGCCTTGGTTGTGCGAGGGCGAGCGGATCCGTATCCATCCCGCCAAAGGGCGGCCCATCCACCGCGGAGATATCGTGTTGTTTTGGCGCAACCCGGGGCACCCCATCCTGCATCGTGTGCTCAGGGTGGGCCGCGCGGCCGAGGGCACCATCTATGAGTGCCGGGGCGATGCCGAAAGGGGGAGGCCCGAACGGGTGCCTGCGGCGAGGGTGATAGGGCTCGCCGCTATGACCGGGTGGGGGCGCATGGGCTATCGCCTGCTTCAGCCCGTCCGACGGGCGCTTAACCAATTGGTTTCGACGCGCACATGGCGGCCGCATCATGGCTGAACAGGTGCCAGGGTATGACACCCTGCGGCAGTATTGCACGCTGGCCTTGCAGGGGCAGGGGGGGGGGGGGCGGATATGCCGGCGACGAGACGGAATTCGCGGCCAATGGTCTGGCGTTGGCAGAACGGCATCGCGTGGTGCCGTTGCTGGCGGCTGGTTTGGCGATGGCAGACAAAGCCAGCCGTGCGCCACAAATCGGGTTTCAAGAAAATCTGCGGCGCCGCACGTTGGCCTTGGCGCGGCAGATGACGTGGTTCGAGCGCGAACTCGGGGCGATTCATACGGCCTTGTCCTCCGCCGGGGTGGACTATCTGTTGGTTAAGGGTCCGGCGCTGGCACGCCAGGCCTATCCGGTTTCCGATTGGCGGATGTATGACGATCTCGATCTCTGGGTGGAGCGCCCTCACCGAGAGGCGGCGGTTCGGTCCTTGATCGCGGTGGGGTATTGCCGCTCGCCGGAACTGGGCGCGACTGCCGCAGCCTGCGCGGCTCGCGCGGGAATCGAGGTCGCCTTGGTCCATCCCCAACATCGGCGCTTGGTCGAACTGGCGCATGGCTGGCGTGCACTGGCACCATCGCCACAGGCCGCGCGCGACATGGTTGCGGAGGCAACAGTGATGGACATCGGCGGAACGCCCATCCGGACTCCCCGGCCCGTTCATGCGCTGCTGGGGGCCTGTCGGCATGGCGCGCATCATCGTTGGGATCGGCTGGCCTGGGTTGCGGATGTGGCCGGTTTGTGGCAGCGCTTGTCGCCTACCCAGCGCGACGAGGTGGGGGATATCGCGCACCGGTGGCGCATCACGACAATGGTGGGCCTGGGCTTGCGCCTGGCCGCGGATGTTTTCCACCTTCCGCTCGATGCTCCTGCGGCTTCTCTGGCGCAGCAGCCGCGGGTCATTGCCTTGGCGCGCGCAGTCGGGCTGGAGAAGATCGGCCCCGATTCAGTGCGCGCACGAATTCGAGACCGCCTGCTGTTTGAATTTCGCGCTCAGGATTCCGCGATGCGGCGCCTGGGGGTCTGGGCTCGGGCGCTGGTGGTGCCCACCATGGTGGATGTGCAGGCGCACCCGTTGCCGCCAGCCCTGTACCCGCTTTATGCGGTTCTGCGCCCCCTGCGTGTGCTGCACCTGGTGCCTCGTCAGGGCGGGGCCGTACCGATCGAACGGGCCTGAACGGCGACCATCGCTCTCAGGCGAGAAATGCTACTCTTCGCCGGTAACTTCGCACAGGACGTCTTCGAGGGTAATGAGGCCGATGACTTCATAGCGGTCGTCGGTGACCAGGAAGAGCGGCAGGCGGGTGACGCGCATCCGGGGCAGCAGATGGTCGATGGGCAGATAAGAGGCAACCAACTGGGGGGGGCGCATGTAGTCGGCGGCGGTCTTGCCGGTCTGGGCTTCATCGGACAAAATATCGAAAATGTGGACGACCCCGACAAAGGTCTTCTGGGCGGCATCGTAGACCGGCAGGCGGTTGAATTCACGGTGGCGGGCCAGATCCAGTATTTCCTGCGCTGTGGCGGTGGACAGAACAACGGCCATCTTCTCACGCGGGGTCATCAGGGTTTCGCAGGTCTTGTGGGTGAGATCGAAAATACCGTGGATCATTTCTGATTCGTGGGGGGTGAGCACACCGGCCTGGGTGCCTTCGCGGGCAAGGTGCAGGAGTTCTTCTCGGGAAACCAGCATGCGGCCTTCAACGTCTCGGCCAGCATCGCGGGGCATGACCCAGCGTAGCAGGGTGGTCACCAAAAACGTGATGGGGCGCAATATCCAGTCGGCGGCTTGCAGCACATGGGCCAGGGGGAGTACCCGGCGGGCGGGAGAGGCCTGAAAAAAGGCCTTGGGAATGTATTCGCAGAAGACCAGAACAAGAATCACCAGGAGGACCCCCGCCACCGCCGTGCCCAGCGCGCCGTAAAGCCGACGGCCCAGAGAGGCCGCGGTGACGGAACTGATGACATACAGCAGATTGGTGGCCGTTAGCGTGGTGCCGAGTAGTCGGTCGGGATGGGCAAGGAAATTTCGAATAATAAGCGCCCCGCGAACCCGGCGGCGGGCCAGATGCTGCAACCGTAAGCGGTTGATGGCGATAATGCCGGTCTCGATGCCCGCAAAATAGGCGGCGCCTAGCAGGCAGAAGGCAAGCAGGATGAGTTGCGAGGCAATCATGCTTCAGACCTTTTCCGCGGGGCGTGCAGTTTTTCAATGTGCGCCAGCCTGACGCGTAGGCGGATGGTTTGCATGACACGCACGCGGACACCCTGGGCTTCAATGACGTCATCCTGATCGGGTACCTTGCCCAGGTGTTCCGTGATCCAGCCGGCGAGGCGATCCGAGGTGTCGGCGTCCAGATCGAGACGCAGCTTGCGGTTGATTTCTTCCAGCGAGATATTGGCATCCACTAGCCAGGCATAGGGGCCGGCGGATTGAAAGATGGGCCGGGGCTTCGAGAGTTCGTTGTAGATGTCACCCGTGATCTCTTCAAGAATGTCCCCGCGGGTGACGAGCCCGGCCACGCCACCGTATTCGTCCACCACAATCGCAATACGTATTTTATCCTTTTGGAAGCGGCTTAGCAGGCGGTTGAGCAGCACGCCTTCAGGAACAAAAACTGGCGGGAGGGTGGCCGCCGTGATCGAGTGGGTCGGATCCAGCAGGAACTTGCGGACATCCAGGAAGCCGACGATTTCATCGAATTGATCGCGGTAGAGAATGAGAAAATTACGGCGGCCTTTGCGGGCGATATCGACCGGGTCATCGTCAGGGTCGTCGAGGTCGATACCTATAAAGTCCACGCGGGGGGTCATGACATCCGACGCGTGGAGATCCTCGAGATCGACAATAGCCTTGATCATCGCTAATTCGTCGGCGTTGAGGATGCCTTCCTCGCGTGAGATATCCAGGACGGTCTCGAATTCTTCTTCAGACAGGGTCTTGCCCGCGGGGCGGAAAAGGTGCGAGAGACGACGGCTGGCGATGTCGAGGCCAACGCGCAGGGGGTAGATGAGCACCGCGGTGGCGCGCAAAATGGGGGTGTAAAAGCGGGCCAGCACTCCCGTATACAACAGCCCGATGTTTTTGGGGCCGATTTCGCCGAAGAGAATAAGCAGCAGGGTTACCGCGGGAATGGCGACCAACTCGCTGTAGGCTGGCGTCCACAGGTGGGCCAGGACATAGCCAACGTTAGACAGGGCGATGTTGACCAGCGTGTTGCCGATCAGAATCGTCGATAATAGGCGGGTCGGGGTGGCCAGAAGCTGACGGAGACGCTCGCCGGTACGGGGCGACTTTTCCTCGATGCGTCGCAACTGGATGGGGTCAATCGAGAAATAGACGGTTTCAGCGCTGGAAAAAAAGGCGGAGCAGGCCAGCAGTACAATGAACAAAATAACCAGCAGGGGCGCCATTAAGGCTGCCTCCCTGGCGGAGGTTTGGTTTCAGGGGTGTCAGGTTTCACTTCTCTCATTAGATAACGGGGCGTATACTAACGGGCCATGATCAAAATATCCATCACAACTTCCCGGCGTACAGAATGCGTGCCGGTGACACGAGAAATTCAGCGGGCCCTAAAAGGAGTGGCGGCGTGGAACGGGCTGTTGCACATCCACTCGCCCCATACCACCGCCGGCGTTACCGTGAATGAGCAGGCCGATCCAGATGTGGCGGCGGACATGGAACAGGCCTATGCCAAACTGATTCCCTGGAATGCGGGGTATGCGCATGCCGAGGGCAATGCGGCCGCGCATATTCAAACATCGATGGTGGGAACCGGCGCGTGGGTGCCGGTCCAAAACGGCCATTTGGCAATGGGCACATGGCAGGGGGTCTTTTTGTGCGAATTCGATGGGCCGCGGTCGCGTCAATTATGGCTGACGCCGGTCAAGGAGGTGTAATGAAGCGTGCGAGGGTAACAGTCAGATGTCTGGGGACGGTGGCGCTGGTGGCGCTGGCGGGATGTAGCGGGGGGGCGTCGCCACAACAGGAGTATCAGAAGGGCCTCGCCGACTTGCATGATGGGAGACTCGAGCAGGGGAAGGCCCGCATCGAGGCGGCCCTGGAACAGGCCCCGGATGCCGCGTTTGCCGCCGAGGCCCAGAACTGGCTGGGACTGGCTAATCGCGAACTGGGGCAGGTGCCGGAGGCCATGGCCCACTTCGAACTGGCGAGCCATCTGGCGCCAACGACGTTCAATCCCATTTATAACCTCGGGTGCTTGGCGCTCGAGTCGGGCGATACGTCGCGGGGTCTGTCACTGTTGCGGCAGGCCGCGGATGTGGACCCGACGGATACCAAGGCATTGCTGCATATCGGCGAGTGGACGACCCGTAATGGGCGCTGGGATTTGGCCAAGCGCATGTATTATGAAATTCAAAAGCGGGATGCTCAGTCGGCCGCAGCCGCTGCTGGCTTGGGGCGGATCGCCTTGCTGGAGGAGGCCTTGCCCCAAGCAGAAACGTTCTTTATGCAAGCCCTCGAGCTGCACAAGGATTATCCGCCCGCGCTCTACAATCTCGGCGTGCTGCATACGTTGATGGAGGGGCACGGGGAGCAG
Source organism: Kiritimatiellia bacterium (assembly GCA_028681135.1). Taxonomy (GTDB): domain Bacteria; phylum Verrucomicrobiota; class Kiritimatiellia; order CAIQIC01; family Lenti-01; genus JAAZFE01. Next base: position 16,055 of record JAQUJC010000036.1, read on the forward strand.
GCTCAGGAATATTTTCGTCAATATCTGCTGGCGGCCCCCACAGGACAGCGTGTGGAAGTTGCCGTGGCACGTATCGGCGGCCAGACGGTCGAGCAGACGTCGTTTTCACCGCAGGGCCCGACACAGCCTAAGATGACGGCGGGGATTCACTGGGCGAAGGCCCAGGAGGCGCTCGCCGCCGGGGACGCCGACACGGCTTATCTCCAGGCCATGCGGGCACTCGAATTGGCCCGTGCCGGTGCCGATGCCGCTCAGGCCGGGGAAATCCTGCGCCGGGCAACTGAGGTCTTTCCCGATCGCGCCGCGGTTCATCTCGCGGCAGGCGAATATTGGCTGGGGCAGCAGCAGCCGCGCAAGGCCCAGGCCGCCTTGCTCAAAGCCCAGACCCTGGAACCGGACAATCCAATGGTGTTGTTTGAGTTGGCGCGGGCATCGGCCCGGGTTGAAGAATTCGACACGGTTGTCATTTCATTGCGGAAGCTGGTTCAGTTGGAACCCGGCAATCCCGATGCCCTCTGGACCCTGGCCAAAACCTATGGCGATGAACTCGGGATGGCCGGACGGGGCATGGCGGTCTATCGGGAGTTCGAGCGCCAATTCCCATCCGATCCCCGCGCCGCAGAGGTCGCCGCCCGCATCCAGGCTCTGGAACAGGCGGATGCCGCCTTGCCCGAGCTGGTGCCGTGAATCTTCCCGGCGAAGGAGCCGCAATGAAGCAATACCCTGAATCAGCCAGTGCCCCCATTCCCATGCGCAACGTGGGACCAATCCATCTGACCGGTGACGCCGGGACCGTCAAGGTGCCGGTACCCTTGGCGACGTTCGAGTCGCCGCTGTGGCCCTCCGTCGAGCGCGGCGCGCGCGTGACCGGCAAAGCTGGCGGAATTTGTGCCACGGTGTTTGATGAGCGCATGACGCGGTCCGTCCTGATCGACGCACCCTCGGCGGCGGCCGCGCGGGATTTGGTGCGGTTTATCGAGGCACAACGCGCCGAATTGGACACGGTGACGGCGGACACCAGTCGCTTTGCGCGGTTGATCGAGGTTGATTTTGAGGTCGTCGGCCATTTGGTCTGGGTTCGCTTCGCGTTCACAACGGGCGATGCCGCGGGGCATAATATGGCGACGCGGGCGGCGGATGCCCTGTTGGCGTGGGTGTTGCAGCAGCGCCCGGAGTGCGCCTATGGATCTATCTCCGGCAATTATTGCTGCGATAAAAAAGCGTCGGCGGTCAACGGCATTCTGGGGCGGGGCAAATACGTGGTGGCCGAAACCACGATTCCGCAGCGGCTGGTCGAACGGTACCTGCACACCACGCCCGAGAAGATCGTGGCACTGAACTGGCGCAAAAACTGGGTGGGCACATCCCTGGCGGGGGGGGTGCGCAGTGCCAATGCCCATTTTGCCAATATGCTGCTGGCCGTTTATCTGGCCACAGGCCAGGATGCCGCCAACATCATCGAAGGCTCCCAGGGTTTTACACTGGCCGAGACGCGCGGGTCCGACGGGTTGTATTTCTCGGTGACGCTCCCCAACCTGATCGTCGGTACGGTGGGCAATGGCAAAGACTTGCCGTTCGTACAACAGAATCTGCACGAGCTGGGGTGTCTCGACGCACGCGAGCCGGGTGCCAATGCCCGGCGGTTGGCGATGATCTGTGCCGCCACGGTCTTGTGCGGCGAACTGTCCCTACTGGCCGCGCAAACCAATCCCGGCGAGCTCATGGTGGCTCACCTTAAACTGGAGCGGGGGGCGCCATGACCGAAGAACAAGTCATCCTGGTCGATGAACAGGACCGCGCAATAGGTGCAATGGAAAAAGTGGCGGCCCATGAAAACGGCGGGGTTCGGCATCGTGCCTTTTCGGTGTTTATCTTCGATGCTCAAGGGCGCTGGTTGCTACAAAAGCGGGCTGATGGCAAATACCATTTCCCGGGACTCTGGACCAATGCCTGTTGCAGTCATCCGCGGCCGGGTGAAGCAACCGCCGCCGCCGCCCACCGGCGCTTGGGGGAAGAGCTTGGCATGGACTGCCCCCTGACAGAGCGCTTTCAGTTTGAGTATCGAGCCGTCTCCGACGCCGTGGGCTTGACCGAACACGAAATCGATCATGTCTTCACCGGCGTGTTTGATGGCGATCTCAACCCCAACCCCGACGAAGTCGGAGAGGTGCGCTGGGTGACACCGACAGACCTGCAACACGACCTGCAAGCGAATCCCGCTGCCTTTACCCCCTGGTTCAAACTGGCCGTCCCTCGCGTTCGTGCCGGGGGCTGAACCACTCCGCCTCATCTGTATTCTAAAATTCATGGGCTGACCCCTTTTGGCCAAAAGGGGTCAGCCCATGAATTTTAGAATGGGTCTGCGAGCCTGTGAATTATGCGGCGTGAATCTGTTTTCCGGCTGTGTTTTTGGCAGAGTCGCGGTAGGATTTGTCCATGAAAGAAGGAGCACCGGCGATGAACACGATACAGTTGGACAAATTATGGCAGGCGGGGCGCGAGTTTCTGGGGGTTCGCTATCCCATCCTGTGCGGGGCGATGACGTGGATCAGCGATTCGACATTGGTGAAAGCCGTTGGCCGTGAAGGCGGATTCGGATGCCTGGCGGCGGGGAACATGCCCGGAGATATGCTGGCCGAGGAAATTGAGCGGTGCTTTGATTCGGCCTCCACGCCGTTTGCCGTGAATCTGGTGACAATCGCGCCGAATTTTCCGGCACACAAAGAGGCGGTGCTGGCGTCGAAAGCACCGGTCGTTATTTTTGCGGGTAATTTCCCGAAACGCAAAGATGTGGCTGAAATGAAGGCGGCGGGCAAGAAGGTGGTCGCGTTCGCTTCGACGGATTCCATCGCCGCGCAGATGGTGCGCTTTGGGGTGGATGCGCTGTTTTTAGAGGGGAGCGAGGCGGGAGGGCACATTGGGCACGTGTCGCTGATCATTCTGCTGCAGCAAGTGTTATTCAAGAATCCGGGGGTGCCGATATTTGTGGCGGGGGGGATTGCCACGGGGCGAATGATGGCGCACCTGCTGCTGATGGGGGCGGCGGGGGTCCAGATGGGCACCCGGTTTGTCATGAGCGAGGAGTGTACGGCCCACCCGAATCTCAAGGCTCGCTTTGCCAAAGCGCGGGCGCGGGAGGCGATGAGTACGCCGGAATATGATAAGCGTTTGCCCATTGTGGCCGTGCGAGCACTCAAAAATAAGTCGTCAGAGGAATTTTCCCGCTTGCAGTTTGAGCTACTCAAGCAGTTGGACGCCGGCGCGATCGGACATGCCGAGGCGCAGTTTCAGGTGGAGAGCTTCTGGATGGGCGGATTGCGCAAGGCGGCCATCGATGGAGACGTGGAGCATGGCTCGTGCATGGCTGGGCAAAGTGTTGGCTTGGTGGACCGGGTCCAGCCCATGCAGGCGATTATCGCGGAATTGATTTCCGATGCGGAGGCGGAACTGGGTGCGGTGAAAGAGCGTTTGGGGTAGACCGCCCGCTTCGCCTGCGCTTTGCTCTATACGGTGGAATTGTCCGCAGCGGGCTTACTGCGCTGGCTGAATAGCCGCAGCAGGACGACCACAGGCCATGCGGCCAAGATCGCGGCGGTGGTGCCCCAAATGGGCGGGGGCACTTTGTTCATCAGGTCGCCACCCACCCATATCCATATAAAGGCCGGCAGAATGATCTGCAGCAGATTGGCACCGCTCAGGCCGATGTCATGGAAACGGTGGGAAAGGACAAGCAGGGTGAGGTAGAAGGCGACCGCCTCCACGGGAAAAAATATCCATGGGGCGATCAGGGGTGCTGCCTGGAGTCCGTTCCAATAAGCGAAGACCAGGAGGGCGGCCAGCGGTATGAAACGGATCGCAAATGTCAGGCGCCCAGTGGCGTGGTTGAACTGCTTTTCCACGTTAATGCAACGCTGCTTGAGCCAGAGTTGCCCCGAGGTGGGGGTATGGATATGTTGAGCTGTGGTCATGGGACCTCCTGTTATTCAGCGGCGGTTGCTTCAGTTCCCGCGCTGTCTTTCTGGGCCTTGTTGAGGGATTTGGCATCGATCAATAACTGACGGGCAGTGCTTTCGCGACCCTTCAGATTGATGGCGCTTTGCGCTTGTTTCATGGCGGTGGTGGCATCGCCGATCGCCATGGCGTCCTGGGCCGCGGCAACATAGGTGTCATGGATGCTGTCCACAATGCGCAGGGCATCGGGCTGGCCGGGGGTGAGGCGTAGAACCCGTTGGGCATCGTCGGCGGCAGCCTCGATCTGGTTGTCCGCAAAAGCCTCGTTGGCGGTGACGATGTAGTGCTCAATGGCCACGGGCTTCATACTGCGGTATTGCTGGATACCAAAGGTGGCACCGCCTACAACGAGCAGGACCATGAAGGCGATGACGATGCGGCTGGCGAGGGACTTGCCTCTTTGACGGAGGAGCAGCGCAAGCATGGCGCAACCGCCAAAGAAGGCAAAGCAGGTCATGATGCCGAACCAGACCGTGTAGTTGCCGGGCAGGGATACGTCGAGCATCAGGCCGGTGATGAACAGACCCAGGGCCGCGCCGTAATACTGGAAGGAATCGATGACGCCGGAGGCAAACCCAGCCATTTTCTTGCCGCCAATATCCACGGGGGCCGCGGCACCGACGATGGAATGCGTTGAATTAGCCGTGACCGCGATGAGAATAAGAAAGAGGCAGCCCAGCAAAATACCAAGGGTGGTGGGGCCAATGAGGCCCAGGGCCATGACGGTTGTAGCAGCGGCAATGACAAAGGCCTCCCCATAATACAAAACCATGGCCACGGGATACCGGTTGCCGCGGAAAAAGCGGTCCGAGGCCCAGCCCGACATGACCGACCCGCACACCGCGACAATCGGCACCAGCACGAGGGTGAAACTGGCAATCAGCGGGAGGTTGGTCTTCATGTTGAAGCCCAGCACATCCTCGAAGTAGAGCGGAGATAGCTGGTCGGCGGCGTGACGAACCGCGCCCGTACAGCCATACGCAACCGCATAAAACCACACCAGCGGATTAGAGAAAACAAACTTGAAGGATTCCCAAACGGGGACCGTCGTGCCTGCGGAATTGTCCACGTCGTCTTCAATGGTCCCGTGAAAACCGGCATCGTCCGGCGACTGCGCGGTAATGAAGTAAAACCAGATGGCCACCAGGCCCAGGAAGATCGGCGGAATGGTAAAGAGCATGCGCCACTCGCCGGGACCGACGACAATGGCCAGGAAACTGAAGCCCGCCAGAATCCACGGGGCCAGCATCGAAATCATGGCTTGCCCGGACTGGATCATGAATCCGAAAATGCCTGAGAAGAGGCCTCGTTCGTTTTTATTGAACCAGGCGGCATTAATCTTGACCATGCCCGGCGTTCCCGCGGCCTGGATGTAGCCGTTGATCATCCACATGGCGGCAAAGGCGGCGAAGGAGGACGTCCAGGGGGAGAAGCCAATGACCAGATTGATGAGAATGGACCCAATGGCCCCGATCAACATGGACGCGCGACCGCCGATGCGATCACAGATCAGGCCGTTGAGCAATTGCCCGGTGCCGTAGGCAATGGAAAACCAAGCGGCGAGGTTGGCAATATCGCCCGTCGACCAGCCAAACTCTTCGCGCAGACCGGCACCGGCGAATCGGAAGTTATAGCGGCACATGTAAAACATGGCGTACATCAAGCCGACGGTGAACCAGTTGAGGCCGCGGCGGGCCTTGAATCCCAGGGGGTGTTTGTGCTGGATTTCCCATTCCAATTTTGCGTCGGGAGCTATGCTCATGGTGTGATTCCTCTGTAGTGCACCGGGGCGGTGGTGGCATCTGTTGTCGTTATGGCGGAAACGCCGGTTTTTCGCAAGGGGGTTTCGAACCAGACCTGGCGTTGTTTGTAATCAATCACAAGAATATGGCGTGCCAGAAGGCCAAGGCCCAGGCGGGCGGGGAAGGCGGCCGGCAGGCCGTGTTCCTCATGAAAAGATGGCCGGAATTCATCCATGACCAGATCGCCGAGGGCGAGGGTGGTGCCCGCGGGTGTGGTGGAGGGAAGCGAGAGGTCGAATTCGCCGGCCGTATCGATGAGCAGCAGCAGGGGGGTGTCGTCAAGTTGCCCCTCCACGGCGGGGCGCCCCCGCCAGCTTTTCAGCGGAAGGCGGGTCAATACAGTTCCCGCATCTTCGGTGCGATAGGTGGCATCGGTCGAGAACCGGACCGTGCGGCCGGGAAAATCAAAGCGCACAAAAGAAAAGGTTTGCATCGGGGCCGCGCCAAAGATGACGTGTGTCCGGCGACTGAGTTTTTCGCGGACTTTATCTGTTTTGGGGGTGTGTCCTGGCTGTTCGTTGTGGCGGGCCAGCGGGCCGAAGCCTCCGCGCGCAGGCAAGACATAGAAGATGGGCGATTCCATGTGCAGGGTGTCAAAAACCAGTTTATTGGCTATCCCGGCATAGCCTGGAAGGTCGGACAAAACATGGTCAGGATATTCCCCGATAGGCGGGGCAAAAACGCGGTAGTCCATGGCCTCGGCTGCGGGCAGCAGCAGCCAACTGTGGCGCGCCGAGGTGTCCAGCAGAACTTGGCAGTCGATAAACCGACCCGTTCGCGCACGAATAATCGGTAGGGTTAGCGGGGACGGCGAGACAATGTCCATCTGCGCGCCGCGGTGCGGATGGACGCGGTTGGCAAATTCGAAGCGGGCGCCCGCCGGATCGCGGTAGATGGTGATGCCATAGGTGCGCGCATCCCGGCCACTGGCCAGGAAGTTGTCCAGTTCATCCTGTCCCAGCGGGGTCGGCTCCAAGGGGGGGGGGGTGGCGCAGCCTGCCGCTATCGCAAGCAGGGCTATCAGAACGATCCGAATGAAATGCGCTTGTGCCATGAATAAGAGTGTCATGTATCGCAAAAGATGGCGCATAGTACAAGACCGCAAAAGAGGCGGGTGCGGTCGTGCCACCTTCAAAATGCGGCTATTCACGGGCTGCCCCCTTTTGTGGGGGGTAAAATTTTGTGAGTGCAAATGGGGGGCTGAGACGGTATAGCATAGAGGTGGAAGGCAGGAGACTAGCATGAAAGTAATTCATTTTTTATTGGGTCTGGTTCTGTATATGGCCGTGGCAGTGGCCGGATTGGCTTTGATGGTCTCGGTGCAACATCCGCCCTGTCTGCACCTGCCGCTGGAATGGGTCCGGGGCATCCCGCCGTGGGGGCGCGTGCTGCTGGGGGCGGGGGGTATCCTGTATCTGTTTGTGTTTTTACTGACCGGCGTAGCGTGGCGCCGGAAACGGTCCTTCGTGAAATTTGAAAATGAGGATGGCACCGTCAGTGTTAGCACCCAAGCGGTGCAGGAATATCTCGATGGTTTGAAAGATGAATTTGCGGCTGTGGCCTGGCTGAAAACGCAGTTACGTGCGCAGCGCGGGGCGTTGGCCGTGGGGCTGGTTTTGGGGGTCAAGGAGGGCACCCAGATTCCCGAGCTGTGCAAGCTGATCCAATCCCGCGTGCGCGAAATTTTGCACGAACATCTGGGCACGTGCGATCTGAGCGGTGTGGCGGTCGAAGTGAATGAAATCCGCTCGCGTAAAAAAACCGCGCCGGACAGCGTGTAGGGCCGCGCCATGGATTGGGACGGATTTGCTGAAGGGCATTTGGATGTCGCGCATGAGGTGCTGACCCGGCTGCGCCCGGCCATCGAGGCCGTGGCCGCGGGCATGGTCGAGCGTCTTCGACAGGGGGGCAAGGTGCTGTTGTGCGGCAATGGCGGCAGTGCCGCCGACGCACAGCATTTTGCAGCCGAATTGGTCAACCGGTTCCAGCGCGAGCGGCGGCCCTATGCGGCTCTGGCGCTCACAACGGATACCTCGGTGCTGACCTCGATTGCCAATGACTACGCATTCGATCAAATTTTTTCCAAGCAGGTCGAGGCGCTGGCGCGTCCAAACGACATGCTGCTGGCCATTTCAACCAGCGGCAATGCGGCGAATGTTTGCCGGGCGGTTGAGGCGGCAACAACGGCCGGCCTGTGGACGGTGGCCCTGTGCGGCGGCAAGGGGGGGGGGGTGTCAGCGCTGGCCGATGAGGTGCTGTGCATCGCGGGCTCGGGCGTGACCGCCCGCATTCAGGAGGGCCATATCATGATCATCCATGCGCTGTGCGAATTGATTGAGGAAGCACTGGCAGAATGAAAGAAGGGGCGAAATGCAGGGAACGAACTGGAAGAGAAGGAGTACATAAGCCATGAATGCAAAAATAACCCCGGATGTTGTTGTGGTCGGGTCGGTGGCGTTTGACAGTGTGGAAACGCCCAAGGCTGCCCATGAAAAGTTGCTGGGCGGGTCCGCCAGCTATACCAGCGTCGCGGCCTCGCTCTTTGCGCGGACGGGCATGGTGGGGGTGGTGGGGGACGATTTCCCGCAAGAATACGTTGATATCTTCACTCAAGCGGGCGTGGATTTGCAAGGCTTGCAGTACGAAAAGGGCAAGACGTTCCACTGGAGTGGCGTCTATGAGGATAACATGAACAACCGGCGCACCAACTGCACCGACCTTAACGTGTTTGCCGATTTTAACCCGGTCATTCCCGAGGCCTACCGCACGAGCCCGTTCCTGTGCCTTGAAAATATCGCCCCGGCCCTACAGGCGCATGTGCTCGATCAAATGCAGACGCCGAAGTTTACAGTGCTGGATACGATGGACCTGTGGATCAATACGACCCGCGATGACTTGATGAAGGTGATTGCGCGGGTGGACATGCTGACCGTCAACGAGCACGAGGCCCGGCATCTGACCGGCAAGGGCTCGTTGCTGAAGGCCGCGCGGAAAATTCTCGATATGGGGCCGGACTACGCGTTGATCAAGAAAGGGGAGCATGGCGCGTTCCTGATGTCGAAGGATGACATTCTGATTGTGCCGGCCTGGCCGCTGATCGAGGTGCTGGACCCTACTGGCGCCGGGGACACATTTGCAGGCGGGCTCATCGGGACGCTGGCGGCCCTGGGCGAGGTGACTCGGGCCAATCTCCACCAGGCCCTGCTCAATGCGACCGTCACCGCCGCGTATACCTGTGAGGACTTCAGTGTGGATGGCCTGCGCCATATCACCCGCGCTCAACTCGACGAGCGCGCGGATGAATTTCGCCGCATGATGCCGTAAGGCAGAGGCCGCACCACAGAGAGACGGATTATCCGCTGAACCCCTGGGGGATGCGGTAGAGGCCGCCGGAGGCCGTGACCAGGTCCTCCAGAGAATGAGCCGGCAGCAGGTCTGGCGTTGCCATAGCCGGATCAATGCCCAAGTCGGCGACCGTTTTCACGATACCCGCGGACCGTAACGCGTCCTGAGTGGCGGCTGAGCTGGTGGCACCCACGGGGGTGTCGCCGGCCACTGCGGCAACGGCTTGCTGGCGCGTGGCCAGATCGGGGCACTTGTCCAGATAGGCAATGCCCTGTTCAGTGACAATGTGGGTGACCTGATCGCCGGCAATCATGATGGGCGGCTCGGCAAAAACCCCATTCCGATGCAGTTGTTGGGCGTCGAGTTCCTCGATAAATACCGGGATGTCCCGTTTCTCGGTGCGGGTGGGGGTCATCTGGACGACCAGCTTGCGTCCCTGGAAGACGTCTTCGCGGAGGCCGCCGGCCGCAGTCGTGGCGGGCGAGTTATGACGGCGGCCGGGGGGAGTGCCGCCCAGATTGGGCGCGCCGCCAAAGCCCGCTATCATGCCCTTGATCGCCGTGGACGAATTACCGAAGCGATCGATCTGCAGCGTGGCGCCGATGAACAGGTCGATGGCATACAGACCGGCAATGTGCGCAAAACACCGATTGGAGCGCATGGTCCCGTCGGGGCCAACGGCAAAGATGTCGGGGCGCGCGCAGACATATTCTTCCATGCCTGGCTCGCCGCCAAAGGCATAGATGTGCTCGACAAAGCCGGCTTCAATGGCGGGGATCAGGGTGGGGTGGGGATTGAGTACCCAGCGCGTGGCGATTTCGCCCTTGAGGCCAAGTTGGGCCCCATAGGTGGGCAGGAGCAGCTCGATGGCGGCGGTGGCATAGCCGAGGCCGTGGTTGAGGGCTTGCACGCCGTAGGGCTGGTAGATGCCCTTCAGGGTCATCATGGCCATCAGAATTTGCTGGTTGGTGATCCGGGCGGGATTGCGAGTAAAGAGCGGTTGTAGGTGGTAGTCCTCTTCCGTGATCACGATGAAATCCACCCACGAGGCAGGGATGTCAACGCGCGGCAGGCGGTCGAGCTTTTGCCGGGCCTGGACAATCACAACGCCCATTTTGAAGCGGGTGGCTTCGGCGATGACGGGCGAGTCCTCGGTGTTGGCTCCGGTGTAGATATTGCCGTCCGCGTCGCAGGCGTCGGCGGCAAGGATAGCGACCTGCGGATAGAGATCCACGAAATAGCGTCCGTAGAGTTCCAAATAGGTGTGAATGGCGCCAATTCGAACCTGATTCGTCGCGGCGAGCTGATAGAGGGCCTTGGACTGCGGCCCGGAGTAGGCAAAGTCGAGGCGGTTGGCGATACCGCGGCGGAACAGCTCGAGGTGCTCGTCCAGGACGAGGGTGGATTGAACCATGTGCAGATGGTTGACATCCGCCGGATTGAGCTTGGCCATTTCCCGTGCGAAAAAGTCCGCCTGTTTCTGGTTATTGCCCTCAATGCAGACGCGATCGCCCGAGCGCACAACGGCTTGCAGCAGAGCTAGCGCATCGGACGTGGCCACCACTTTACCGGATGCGAGGGGGGCGGCGGCTGTCAGGCGCTCAAGATACTGGTTGCGTAGATGGTCAAATGTCATGGTGGGTATCCTTGTTATGTCACGCTATAGGTCTAGCTGATATCGGGGAAAGAACCAATGGCGAAGCTCAGGGGGCCAGCAGATGATTCAGGACGTAGGGGAGGATGCCGCCGGCGAGGTAGTAGTCGATCTCGATGGGGGTGTCGATGCGATTGCGGAGTGTGAAACAGATGTCGGTGCCATCGGATTTGGTGGCGATGGCGTCGTGGGTTCCATTGGGCTGGAGGGTGCCCGCGCATTGGATAGACAGCGTCTCGGTGCCATCGAGGCCAAGGGAGTCCGCCGTCTGGCCATCGGTAAACTCAAAGGGCATGATGCCCATTTCGACCAGATTGGAGCGGTGGATGCGCTCGAAGCTCACGGCGATGATGGCGCGGACACCGAGAAGCAGCGGGCCCTTGGCGGCCCAGTCGCGGGAACTGCCGGCGCCATACAGCTTGCCGGCGATCACGACGACTGGGACCTGGGCGTGCTGATAGGCCTGGGCGGCATCGAACAGGCTCATTTCTTTGCCGGAGGGGTGGAGCGTGGTCCAGCCGCCTTCGCGAGAGGCCATGCGGTTGCGCAGGCGGACATTGGCAAACGTGCCGCGCATCATGACTTCATGGTTGCCGCGGCGTGAACCGTAGGAGTTGAAGTGTTGCGGCTGGACCCCATGCTCCAGCAGATAGCGCGCGGCGGGGGACTCTTTAGCGATGCTGCCGGCGGGCGAAATGTGGTCGGTGGTGATAAAGTCGCCGAACAGCCCCAGAACGCGGGCACCCGACATGTCGGGTGACGGCGTGGCGACGGACAGGAAGGGGGCCTCACGGATGTACGTGGAATCGGGATGCCAGTCAAACACGGGGGCATCAGTGACCTGGATTTGGTTCCACTCCGGGGTGTATTGATTAAGGTCGCTATAGGCAGCGGCATAGAGAGTGGGATCGTTGGCCTGCGCGAGCAGGGTGTCGATGGCGGCGGGCGATGGCCAGAGGTCACGGAGGAAAACGGGTTGCCCGTCGTGGCCGGTGCCGATGGGGTCGTGATCGAGGTCGATATCAACACGTCCGGCGAGGGCGAAGGCGACCACGAGGGGGGGGGAGCACAAATAGTTGGCTTTGCAATGGGGATGCACGCGGCCCTCGAAGTTGCGGTTGCCGGAGAGCACGGCGGCGGCGACCAGGTCTTGGTCGCAAATGGCCTGGGCGATGTCGTCGCGCAAGGGGCCGCTATTGCCGATGCAGGTGCCGCAGCCGTAGGCCGCGACGCTGAAACCGAGTTGTTCGAGGGCGGCGAGGAGGCCGGTATTGGTGAGATAGGCCGTCACAACGCGTGAGCCGGGGATGAGAGAGGTCTTGACGTAAGGCGGTACGCTGAGACCGCGAGCCACCGCATTTTGGGCGAGTAGGCCGGCCGCGAGCAGCAACACGGGATTGGAGGTATTGGTGCAGGAGGTGATGGAGGCAATCGCGATGGAGCCGTGGCGCATGGCGGAGCCATCCGGCAGGGGTGCGGTGGTGTCCAGGCGGTCGGCTGGGAGACCGAACCCGCCCGCATCGGGTGCGGCGGACAGGGCGTCGAGGAAACGCTGTTTGATCTCGCCGACCGGCTGATGGTCGTGGGGCTTCTTGGGGCCGGCGATGGACGCGGTCACGGTGCCGAGGTCCAGTTCGATTACGCGCGAGTAGAGCGGATCGGGAGAAGTAGGGTCCAGGAAGAGCCCCTGGAGCCGTGCATAGCGTTCGACAAGGGCGCAGTGGGATGCGGAGCGCCCGGTCATGCGCAAGTAGGCGATGCTTTCGGCATCCATGGGGAAAAAGCCGGTGGTGGCACCATATTCCGGGGCCATGTTGGCGAGAACGGAGCGGTCGGCCAAAGAGAGGCTGGCGATGCCGGAACCAAAATATTCGACGAACTGTCCGACTACATTTTTCTGTCGCAGGAGCTGGGTCACGACGAGGACGAGGTCGGTGGCGGTGACGCCGGGACGAAGCGCACCGGTGAGGCGCACGCCGGTGACAACGGGGGGGAGCAAGGTGATGGGCTGGCCCAGCATGGCGGCCTCGGCTTCAATGCCGCCGACGCCCCAGCCGAGGACGCCCAGGCCGTTAATCATGGTGGTATGAGAATCGGTGCCGACCAGGGTGTCGGGATAGGCCAGGAGGGAGCCGTCGGGCTGCGGTTCGGCATGGATGCCGGCGGCCAGGAATTCCAGGTTGATCTGATGGCAGATGCCGACACCGGGGGGCACGATGCGCAACTTTTTAAAGGTCTGCTGGCCCCAGCGGAGGAATTCGTAGCGCTCGTGATTGCGGTCAAATTCGATTTTCATGTTTCGGGCCGGGGCATCGGGCATCGCCGCGCAATCGATTTGAACGGAATGGTCCACGACCAGGTCGACCGGGACCAGGGGTTCGATCAGGCCGGGGTCGCCGCCGCGGCGGACAACCTCCGAGCGCAGGGCAGCCAGATCGACGACGCAGGGGACGCCGGTGAAGTCTTGCAGGAGCACTCGCGAGGGCAGGTAGGGGAATTCCCCGGCGGCGGCGGCATCCGGCTGCCAGCGGGCAAGGGCTTCTGCGTGCTGCCATTGGTAGGCCGGGTGAGATTGGTTGCGCAGAACGGATTCGAGCAGGATGCGCAGGATATACGGCAATTGCGAAATGGGGGCCCCGCGCAGGGGTTCGGCCTCGGCCAGGCTGTAATAAGATACGGTTTGGCCATCGTGCGAGAAAGTCTTCAGTGTCGAAATGGGTTGGCTCATGTGCGGCTCCTGTTGCAATGACAAGGCACTATACGGATTGAGGTCTCATCGGGCAATTCACATTCCGGCCCGGGGGGGGGGGGACAAAAAAAAAGGCGGGAGGCGATTGCCTCCCGCCGCGAAGGTGCTCCGAATTAATCTTCTTGGCGTTTGCCAAATTGGCGATCCAGCATATAGGTGCCATTGGCGGAATCGCCGACATGCTGGAGGGCGCTGATGGCGTCGTTGCAACTGGCTTCCTCCTCGACCTGTTCATCAATGAACCACCTGAGCATGCTCTGGGTGGCATAGTCTTTTTCCTCGATGGCGAGGGTGTAGAGATCGTTGATCCAGGCGGTGACCTTCTTTTCGTGCAACAGGGCATCTTCGAACATGTCCAAAATGCCTTTCCAGTCTGTTTGGGGGGCGTCCAGGGCGTCCAGCACGACCTTGTGGCCCTGGTCCTGGAGATATTTGGAGAATTTCAGGGCATGTTCCTGTTCCTCCTGGAACTGGAGCGTCATCCAATGGGCGGTGCCGTTAAAGCCCTTCTCGGTGGCATCGTTGGCCATGGCGAGATACAAAAAAGCTGCGAAGAATTCACGGTTGATCTGCTCGTTGATCGCCTGGGCCATTTTAGTACTGATCATCGTGGGGACTCCTGGGGTTGTTTTCTATCAGGTTGTGGCAGAGAGCCGTCGGCCTCCGCCATTTTGTTTGGTGGTACGTTACCATGCGTGCGGGAGAATGTCATGCGGTCCCCGCATCATTTTCATTTTCCTGTTCCTGGGGGGGGGCGCAGAAATCTCGACATTGGACGGGGGGGCGGGTAGAGTGCCGCCCTTATGCCTGACATCGGCACATTCGAGATTTTGCATGAAGATTCGGCGACGAAGGCCCGCCTGGGGCGTCTGTGGACGGCGCATGGGCCGGTGGAGACACCGGTGTTCATGCCGGTCGGCACCCAGGCCACGGTCAAATCCATGGCACCATGGGAGTTGGAGTCGCTGTCATGCGACATTCTGCTGGGCAACACCTATCACCTGAATATCCGGCCGGGCATGGAGGTGATCGAGGCCCTGGGGGGGCTGCACGCGTTTCAGGATTGGAAGCGGGCCATCTTAACCGACAGCGGGGGCTACCAGGTCTTCAGTTTGACGCATTTGCGGGAAATGACACCCGACGGGGTCTGGTTCCGCTCGCATGTGGATGGCTCTAAAATGTTTATGGGGCCCAAGGAAAGCATGGCGATTCAGCGGACGCTGGCGTCGGACATCGCGATGGTGTTTGATGAGTGTCCGCCGTGCCCCTGCACGCCGGAATACGCTTGCCAAGCGGTAGAGCGCACCCTATCGTGGGCGGCCAAATGTGCCCAACAGCCCCGGGCTCCGGGGCAGTTGGTGTTTGGCATTGTTCAGGGCGGCGTCCACCCGGAGTTGCGGGAGCGCTGCGCCGCAGGTTTGCTGAAGCTGGGCGCGTTCGATGGGTATGCCATCGGAGGCGTGAGCGTGGGCGAGCCGGAGGAGCTGATTATGCCGGGCGTGCGCATGACGGTGGACCTGCTGCCGAAGGAGCGTCCGCGGTACCTGATGGGCGTCGGCCAGTTTTGGCAGATGGCCGAATCGGTGGCGTTGGGCGTGGATATGTTCGACTGCGTGATGCCCACGCGGCTGGCGCGCCATGGGACGGTCTTCACCCGCCAGGGCCGCTATTCGGTGCGCTCAGCGGTGAACCGCCTCGATGAGCGTCCGCTGGAGGAGGGCTGTACGTGCCCGGCGTGCCAACGCTTCAGCCGGGGCTATGTGCGGCACCTGCTCAACGTGGGCGAGATCCTCGGGGTCCGCTTGACGGCCTTGCACAATATGCAGGCCTATTTTGATTTTATTGCCCGGATGCGTGACAGTATCCGGGAGGGACAATTCGAAGCGTTCCGCACGGAAACGGCCCGGGTCTATGGGCCGGATGCAGCGGGACCGGGCGCCGCGGCCGGAGCTTAGCGGCAAAGAGGAGAATGACATGACGTGGATGTATGAGTTGGCGATGATGGGCGCACCGGCAGGTGGTGAAGGCGCGGGACAGAATTCGAGCATTTTTATGTTTGTGTGGCTGGGGTTGATGGTGGCCCTGTTTTATTTCATGCTCATCCGCCCGCAGAAGCGCCGGGAAAAGGAACGCCAGGCATTGCTCTCGGCGGTCAAAACGGGCGACCGGGTGCTGTTTGGCGGGGGATTCCTGGGCGTGGTGGCCAACGTCAAGGAGAAGACTCTGGTAGTGAAGATTGCCGACAATGTGAAGGTCGAGATCGTGCGCGGCGCGGTCTCGCAGGTGCTGGACAAGGGCGAAATGCCGGAGGAAGAGACCAAGGCCTAGGTTCGCCACAAGGCACCAACTTGATTTCCGGCGCAAGAGCCGGGTAACAACGGGAAGCAATGATATGAAGGCATCGATCTGGAAATGGCTGATTTTAGTGGTGGCGACGGCGTGGAGCGTAGCGTTGGTGACGCCCCCAAAGGATAAGGTAAAGCTGGGACTCGACCTGCAGGGCGGCACCAGCTACACCCTGGAAATTGATACGTCCCAAGGGCTGGAAGGCTCTGTGGCGGATGCCCGTGACCGCGCCTTGGAAGTCATCCGCAACCGGGTGGACTCCATGGGGGTAGCGGAGCCGAACATCTATCCGGATGGCGAAAAGCGCATCGTGGTGCAGATTCCCGGCATGAAAGCCGAAGACCGCGCCCGGGCCTCGGCCAACATCCGTAAGGCGGCCTTTCTACAGTTCCGGATGGTGCATCCCAAGAACGATGATCTGGTGGCCAACCTGTTCCGTGACCGTCTGGTGCCGGATGGCTATGAGCAGGTGGCGTTGCCCAGTCTCGGCCAGGGCGAATACTGGCAGCGTATCGGTGCCCCTCCCAGCGAAGAGGAGCGTGAGGCGCTGCGCGAATTCGAGGGCAAACCCGGGTATGACCTCTTGCTGACGCGAGAAATCGTGAATGGCGACACGTACTTCCGTCCGTATTATGTCAGCCGTAAAGAGGAGTTGACCGGGGACAGCCTGAAGAGCGCCAATGTGGGCTACGGGCAATTTAACCAGAAAAATGTGGAAATTTCTTTCGACGCCAAGGGGCGGCGGATATTCGGCAAAGTGACGGCGGACCACGCGCCGGGCGGTGCCAAGAATCCCGATCCCAACGGACGCCATTATTTGGGCATTGTGCTGGATGGCACCCTGTATTCGGCGCCGTTTATTCGCACGTCGATCCCCGGCGGTCAGGCCGTCATTGAGGGGAACTTCACGCTGGAAGAAGCGCGCGATCTGGCGCTGGTCTTGCGGGCAGGCGCCTTGCCGGCACCGCTGCGCGTGCTGGAAGAACGCTCGGTGGATCCTACGCTGGGCGTAGACTCGATCCAGAGCGGCTGGCGGGCGGCGGCAATCGGGTTTACATCTGTCGGCATTTTCATGGTGCTCTACTACCATTTTGCCGGGTTGGTGGCGGTGCTGGCGCTGCTGCTGAACCTGGTGCTGCTGCCGCTGGGGATGATCATCACCGCCGGATTCTTCGGCCTGATCGGCGGGGCGGGTATGGGCAGTTCAGCCACAACCCTACCGGTGCTGACGCTGCCGGGTATTGCCGGTATTGTCCTGACGGTGGGCATGGCCGTGGATGCCAATGTGCTGATTTTTGAGCGTATTCGCGAGGAAATGCGAACCGGTAAGCGCTTCAGTGCCGCCATTTCAGCCGGCTATGACAAGGCGTTCTCGACCATTCTGGATGCGAATATTACCACGCTGCTGACGGCCATCATTCTGTTCTGGCAGGGGTCGGGCCCGGTCAAGGGCTTTGCCATCACCCTGAGCGCGGGCATCCTGGCGAGCATGTTCACGGCGATTGTCGTCACGCGCTTGGTCTTCGAAGCCCTGGAAGAACGCGGGCTGCT
>JAQUJC010000037.1 GCA_028681135.1 Kiritimatiellia bacterium
AGTCGTCGGGGGGGGGGGGGGAGGGAATCTCGCCATCGGCTTCCATCTGGTCAAGAAGCTGTAGGATGTGGTCCCCTTCGGCAACGGAGTGATCGAGGATAAACCGGAGCTGCGGGGTGTAGCGCAGGACGAGATTGGTGTGGATGGCCGTCTGAAAGTCGACGCGGTGATGGCGCAAAATGTGTAACAGGCGCTCCTGCGTCTCCGGCTCGCCGCGAATGGAGACCATCACGCGACAGGTGCGCAGATCAACTGCGGTGCGAACACGCGTGAAGGTGACGACGGCCGGATCAAAGTCAGGACGATTCACAATGCGGTAGAGCTGGAGACCCAACTCGCGGCGAATGAGTTCGTTGACGCGTGTGATCCGATCCGTTTTCATTGCCGGCCCGTCCGGCCCTACAGCGTCTGAGCGATTTTTTCGATCTCGTAGGACTCGATGGTGTCGCCCTCAGCAATGTGGGTGAAGTGATCAAGAACAATGCCGCATTCCTGGCCTTCGCGTACTTCGCTGGCTTCGTTCTGGAAGCGCCGGAGCGAGGCAATCTTGCCTTCGTAGATGATGTCGTCCCCGCGCTTGACGCGGGCGCGGCCCTTGAGCGTGATTTTGCCTTTCTCGCACATGCACCCGGCCACCTTGCCGCGCTTGCCCATGTCGAAAATCTGACGGATAGTCGCCGTGCCGTTGATGTGTTCCTTGAGCATGGGGTCGAGCAGGCCCGTCATCAGGTTCTTTACGTCGTCGATCATTTCATAAATGATGGAATACAAGCGAATATCAACGCCTTTGCGCTTGGCTTCAGCTCCGGAACCACTGTCCTTGCCCACATGGAAGCCAAGAATGATGGCCGTGGAGGCGGAGGCCAGCAGGACGTCGTTCACGCTCACATTGCCCGCCCCGGTGCCAATGATGTCCAAGTCGACCTTGTCGCTCTGAATGCTTTCAAGAGAGCCTTGGATGGCTTCGAGCGAGCCCAGAACATCCGTTTTGATAATGACGTTGAGGGTTCGCTTGTCGCTGCCGGTTTTTTCCTGGAGGAGTTCGTCGAGGGTCATGGGGACGCGGGGCTCGGTGGGGCCGGAAAGGCTTTCGAGGCGTTTGGCGGCCGCGCGGTCTTCGGCCACCTGCCGGGCTTCGCGGTCATTTTTATAGATATGGAATTCGCTGCCGGGTTCGGGGACGCTGGTGAGGCCTAGGACCTTGACCGCCGAGGATGGGCCCGCGGTGCGGACCTTGTTGCCGCGGTCGTTGATCATGGCTTTGACCCGGCCCCAGGTGCAGCCCGTGACAATGGCATCATTAATCTGCAGCGTCCCATTGGTGACCAAGAGGTTGGCGGTTGGGCCCATGCCCGCTTCCAGGCGCGATTCGATGACATAGCCCGTGGCCTTGCGGCGGGGATTGGCCTTGAGTTCCAGAATATCTGTCTGCAGCAGGATCATCTCGAGCAGGTGGTCCATGCCTTCGCCCGCGGTGGCGCTGACATTGCAGCAGATCAATTCACCGCCCCAGTCTTCAGAGGCCAGGCCCATTTGCTGAAGCTGGCGCTTGACTCGGTCGGTATTGGCGGTGCGCATATCGCACTTGTTGATGGCCACGATCATGGCGACATCGGCGGCTTGGGCGTGTTGGATCGCCTCTTTGGTTTGCGGCATAATGCCATCGTCGGCGGCGATGACAATGATAGCGATATCGGTCAGGTTGGCACCGCGAGCGCGCATCGCGGTGAAGGCTTCGTGGCCGGGCGTGTCCAGAAAGGTGATCTTGCGGCCATCATGCTCCACCTGATAGGCGCCAATGTGCTGCGTGATACCGCCATCTTCGGCGGCAGCGACGTGTTCCTTGCGGATATAGTCCAGCAACGATGTTTTGCCGTGGTCCACATGCCCCATGAACGTGACCACGGGCGGACGCGGCAGTAAATCATCTGCGGCATCCGGACCCGTCGCTTCCGGCTTGGGTTCGGGTTTAGGCGGCGGCGGGGGGGGGGGGGCTTTCTTCTCGTGCGCAAGGGCCACCCCGAATTTTTCGGCCACCTTTTGGGCCGTCTTGAATTCGATCTTCATGCCGATGGAGGCAAAGATATTCAGGCGCATCAGCTCGGTGATGAGCACATTGGGTTTTACCTCGAGTAAATCGGCAAAATCTTTGACGACGATATGGCCCTTGATGGCCAGGGTGCGCGGACCTTCCGGCTCGGCGGGTGTGTCCTCGCTGGGCGCTTCGCCCGCGTCAGCGGGGGCCTCGGCCTCGGCGGGGGCTTCGGCCTCGGCGGCCGCAGGTATTTCTGCCGCGGCGTCGGCTGCCGGGGCATCCGTTGCCGGGGCATCCGCTTCGGCGGGGGCCTCTGGCGTGGCGGCTTCGGCGGGGGCTTCTGGCGTGGCCGCTTCGGCGTCGACCTGCTTGTCGCCGCCGCTGTAGTAGATGCGTTGAATCTCGTCGCGCAGATACTGCTCAAGTTCGGGGGTCAGCTTGGCCTGAGTGCTGCGCGCGGTACAGCCACGCGCCTGCAGGAGTTGCAGCAACTCCTTGCCGGTGGTCATCAGTTCGTTGGCTAAATCGCAAATCCTCATTCGTCATCCGCCTTTCCATTTAGGCTTTCGAAGGCCACTTCAGCGGCGGCGCGTACCGCTTGGGCACTGTCGGCGTCGAATCCCTCCACATCCACTAAATCCGCGGGGTCCGCGGCCAGGATGCCTTCAAGGGTGATGAATCCGGCGGCCACCAACCGCTCGGCATGGTCGGGCCCAATGCCCTCAATGGCCGCGAGATGGCCCGTGGCCAACGCAATGCGCTCTTCAAAGGTGATGTCGGCTTCATCTTTCTGGATGTCGATTTTCCACCCCGTCAATTTGGCGGTCAGGCGCGCATTCTGGCCCTTCTTGCCAATGGCCAGCGAAAGCTGGTCGGTCTCCACAATAACCCGGACGGTATTTTCGAGTTCTTCGACTTCCAGGCGTAGGAGCTTGGCGGGGGCCAGGGAATTCGTGACAAAGGTGGTGATGTCGGTGTTCCACTTGACAATATCGACCTTTTCGCCGGATAGCTCGCGGACGATATTTTTGACGCGTTGGCCGCGCAGTCCGACGCAGGCGCCGACCGGGTCCACCTTGTCGTCGTTGGAGTGTACGGCAATCTTGGTGCGAAACCCCGCCTCGCGGGCAATGCCCTTGATCTCGACGGTGCCGTCAGCAATTTCAGAGACCTCCAAAATGAAGAGTTTGCGGATAAATTCCGGGTTGGCGCGGGTCAGAATGAGCGGAGACCCCTGGGACATGGCATCGATGTTCAGCAGGAGAAAGCGGATGCGGTCACCGACCTGGTAATCCTCGCTGGGGACCCGTTCGCTACTGGGCATGACGGCTTCGGCATCCCCCAGGTCAACGATGACATCGTTGCGGTCAAAGCGGATCACGGTGCCGGTGACAATGTCGCCAACATGGTCTTTGTAGATCGCAAAAACCTTGTCTTTCTCCGCAATGCGCAGCTTCTGAATGATGGCCTGCTTGGCGGTCTGGGCGGCAATGCGCCCGAAATTGCGGGGGGTGACCTCGATCTCAATCAGGTCGCCAACCGCATAGTTCTTGTCCGGATACTGGACCTGAGCTTCCGTGACCGATATCTCTTCCTGGCGGTTGCGGACGAAGTCAACCACTTCCAGACTGGCAAAAGCACGAATATCCAAGGTTTTCCGGTCCAGTTCAACCCGCAGGTCCCGCACGCGGCCAATACTCTTGCGGCCCGCAACCTGTAGGGCCGATTCGACCAGTTGCGCCAAAGTTTCGCGGTCTAACTTCCGTTCCCGCTCCATGTATTCAAATACGGCCAGCAATTCGTTGTTCATTTTTCAAACCTCCTCACCCCAAACGGGGGAAAAGCCATGTCCCTTTCTCCTAATACGCAAAAAAGTGGGAAGAACCCACTCTCACAACGTAGCCAGAGTTGTACAGACGCATGTTAATCTACCTCTGCCGTCCCCGTGCCGTCAACTATCAATTCAATTAAAGCGGCGACTAATCCGTTAAATCGCCGGCGGCGACGCCACGCCATTATATCGGAGTTTATAAAGTTCGATAATTTAAAATGGGGCGAAAAGGCGGTTGTCGTCCGGGCCAAACCAGCCCAGCGGATGGGGGGAAGCGGGCCCGCCGCGGCGGGCGAGTGGTTCAGATGTCACCCGGCCATCGCACCAGGCCACGTTCGCTTTGCCGCGATGCCGAAAATGGATGGATGGCCAGGGGGTCCCGCCGCCGGCGAACTGCGGCGGCTCGGCAAACGAGTATTCAATCAGGCGCGCCTTGGCCCCGCGACCTTGCAAAAAGGCGGCATCAGCGAACATGACAATGTGCGACGGGTGGGACAGTGCCCCCGGGCGCAGGCCCACGGCGAGCCCCTGACCATCGGCGAGACACAGCTCCGAGCCCACCCCGAGCGCGTTATAGCCGTAGCCCCCGCAGGACGCCTCGAATCCGTCCTCTTCCGGGTGGAACGCGGGGCAGCGGCGCACCCAGCCACTGCCGCCCTCTCCCCCCAGATAGGGGGCCAGAGGCCCTTGCGCACCATCAAAAGCCTTGCCCTGGCGCACCCCGTGCCAGCGAATGGCGTTGCTCCCTCCGATATCCGAGGCCGCGGCCACAAAGCGGCCATGGTCGGCGGCATATGCCAGGTTCGCCGTCGCTAATTGACGCAAATTAGACCGGCAGGCCGCCGATTGCGCCGCCCCGATGGCCAGCGACCAGCCCCCCGCCCCCAAAGCCGCCAGAAGACCGACCGCCGCCATAACCGTCAGCAGTTCCACCAGACTAAACCCCGCCCCCCCCACTAGGGGAGTCGCCGCGCGCCGCCCGCCTGCCCGTTTTCCACAGTGTGGAAGATAATCTTCCATAGCGTGGAAAAATCGCCCAAATGTTTTCCATAGCATGGAAAAATCAGGCCTGTTTTTCCATAGCGTGGAAGATAATTTTCCATAGCGTGGAAAAATCGCCCAAACATTTTCCATAGCGTGGAAAAATCGCCAAAACGTTTTCCATCGCGATGTCGTTTTGTACAATGTGCCGGTCATTCCTTCACGAGGCGGTAGCGGTAGAAGCCGGGGAGGGCGCGGGTTTCGACGTCGGTCCAATCGGCATCGGTGAGGGTGTGCGAGTGTTCGAGCCCAGTCGTGAAGCCGGGGAGGGCGGGGGCCGCGGCCGGGTCGGTCGAGATGTCGAGGTTGGCATTCAGGACGCCCACGGCATCGAGGTCGAATCCGGCAGAGCCCCAGGTGGGGGTCGGGTCATAAATGGGGTTGCCGTAGGCGTCGAGGGTGGCGCCGTCGCCGAGAATATCAACGATTCTGACGTGGGTGACCCGGCGGGTATCGAGGTTGTCGGCACCCGCAAGACAGCGCAGATCGAAGGGGGTGCCGAAGCCCTGGGTGTGCTTGCCGGCAAGTCCGCCATAGGCGGTGGGGTCGCTGGCGTTCGTCTCGCCGTAGGTGTCGATCCAGTTGGTTTCGAGGCAGTGGCTGGGGAAGCGGACGAAGGTCGTGCCGTCAGAAGATACGTCGACGTGCGCCAGTTCGAGAAAGGTGTCGGCAAACGCATTTTCAAAGATAGCAAAATCGGGGCCGGGACCGTCGGCAATGGGGACGGGGAACGTCAAGACGATGGACCCGTTATCGCCAAGACTGACAATGCCATTGGTGGCACCGTCACCACCGAGATCGCCCTGAGCAGAGCCCAGGGCGTTGTCTGGTGTTTGCCACTGCAAATCGACATGGGCGCCAGGAGCGTAGTCCGTCCAGCCGTTCGCCCAGCACAAAATGGCCGGATCGGTAGCGGCGATGCCATCGGACCCATCGGAATAGGCGTAGGTGAAGTCGGCGAGAGCAAAATAAGTGGGCGCGCCGCTGTCCGATGCTTCCACCGTGCCGATAACAGAAGCCACGCTGTCGCCGAACACGCTCAGATCGAGTGGGCTCCAGTTCGTTTGGATGATGGTGTTGCTTCCGGTGAAATCGGCGAGAAAATGGTCATGGGTCGCCATGACCTGGCCATCCAAATCGTAGGCAGTCAGCGTCACAACCAAAAAATCGCCAGCGCTGAAGGGGTCATTGTAGTCGGACCCATTTCGCATGGTGAGCGCGGCATAGGTCGTGTTGTTGAGGCGCACTGATTGCGGGGCGGCGGGAATGTCGAAAAGAAGTGCTGGCGGTGGGTCCCAGCCGCCATTGTCATAACCAACCGCGTAAGCGTTGGAGTGCGCTTGAGCGGCGGCATACTGATTCATCCACGAACCGTCGACCGTATTGCTGACCGTCGAGAAGGCAAAGCCAGCCCAAGAGCCCCAGTCGGGATTATAGGAATTGATAAAAGTGGCAGGGCCCACGGATACGGAGGTGTTGTGGATGGTTTGTCCGGGATCGGGCAGCAGATGGTCAAATGACACAACGGTCTCAGCCGCGAAGGTGGGACAACAAAGAAATGGAACCAACAGGATCAGCAAACGCCGCATGACGGCCACCTTTCTGCCCCAACTGCGAGGGCATCCAGTTAATAGTACTCCGGCACCTCGTCTTCTGGCTTACGGCAAGTCTACTCGTCCATCTTCTCCCGCCCGTGGGGGCGGAATGATATGCTGGAATTTCGAAACCGTTTACAGCGGCGCGACCGCGCAGGATTCTCACCCGCTTCCGTTAGTCGCCGGATGCGTCGCCAACCCTTTTGGCCACGCACCTAAACCCTAACACCACCCGCAAAATCAACGCAACCCATAAAGCAAGAGGGTCAGCCCTTAAAATATAACTAATGGATCGATTAGTTATATTTTAAGGGCTGACCCTAATTACATTGTATTCTCGCAGGAGGGCTGGCCTATGGTGCTGGATGGGGCGATTCCGGCTAGCGAGGGGCGGCTGTGGATTCTGGGACAAACGATGCCGAAACAGACGGTGTGGGGCTGGGAAATTCCTCGTTATTCACTTTTTCGGGTGGACGCGGATGGCCTTTTGGATTCGTCTTTCGAGCCGCTGGAATTGCCGGAATACAATTATTACTCCATTGCAGAACGGAGGGGCGGGGGGGGGCGGCTGGTGGGCCTGTATTCGTATGGCGAGTGGCTCTGGCCAAGCTCAACTCACCGGAGCTATGGAATCGGCCTGTACGATGCGGGTGGGTTGCTCGTGCGGTCGCATGGCGTCAGCCTGCCCCGCGGCGTTCCCCTGGTGGTGGCCGAAGAGGCGGATGGTGCTTTGCTCTGCAATGAGGTGGTGACGGAACTCGATGCCGGCCTGGCGGAGCAGCAGAAGAACGTGTTGATTCGTATTCGTCCCGATGGCGAAGCGGACCCGGCTTTTTGTGTTCCGCTTGGTTCCGATTCGCCCCATGTGCTCCCAGATGGACGCGTGGACCCGACGTTCCAGACGGCGGAGCTAGCACGAGTGGTGCCCGATGCCCCGAATCGCAGATACGCCCTGGGGGGAGATCTATCCTTGCCTCATTGCGGGTTTGGACCTACGCTGATTGGCATCATGAAATCATCCAAGCAGCTGGGCGGTTGGGTTGGGCTGGGATTTCTATACATGGCAGGTGAGGCCATGGGGGTGACCAGTTCGAATACCAATTATTTTCCTTCGAATGACCGGATGGAAAAAAGGAAAACAGCCCCGGTGCGCAAACGTTTTGAAACAGGTCGGGCTGGCTCGAATGGCGGAGGGATGAAATGAAAATTATAAATTATAGGACTGACCCCTGTGCGGGTCTCTTTGTTGCGTTTGTCAGGCCGTGGATCGGTCTTGCGGGAGTGATGTTGGGGATCGCAACGGGCGCATGGGGCGGGCCGGTGGAAATCGGGCAGGAAGGCACCAATGAGATCCGATTGGATTGGGAGGCGGTGCCAGGACAAACATATTTCATTCAATCCGCCCACAGCCTAGAGCCGTCAGTATGGACCAATGAGATTACCAGCGAAGTGACGCCATCCAATGTATTAGGAAGGAGCTTCACGCCTGTCGGGAGTGGGCGGCGTTTTTTCCGCGTCAGAAAAGAAGACACCAACCCGCCGGAGATCGACTCGATGGTGCCGGCGGAAGGGGCGATTGCAGTACCAACCAATGCATCGGTCTATATCAGCCTGACGGATGAAACTGGCATCGATACGAATACCATCGTGTTGTCGATTGGGTCCAACACGAACATGACGCTGGCCGATCCGCGGTTGACCTGGTCCAACGATTCCACGGTGGTGTTTGCGCCAACGTCAACGCTGGGGGCGGCGGCGGCCGTCATCACCAATGCCCTGACGGTTTCGGATACACTTGGCCACACGCTGAGCAACCATACATGGACGTTCGAGTTGGCGCGGCCGGCCTCGGTGACCAGCTCGTTTCTCTCGCTGACCGCGCCGAGCAACGCGCCGCTGACCAAAAGCGGGCGCCGCCGGACGCTTCCGAATGTGAAGCCGAAGGATGGCGAACCGGCGCTGGAAATCCAAAGCGTGACCAGCAACAGCGTGGTGTTTTCCTACGAGGGGACGCCGCCGGACATTACCAACGGGACCAAGCTGGTGAGTTTCGATGCGGCGCACCCATTCTATCGTAGTGTCCTGTCGAACACCGTGGATGGTGTGGCATTCACCGTTACGGCCTGGACGGAGGACATTCCGTTGACGGATATCCTGGAGGCCGGGTCGATCGGATCGGTGGACCTAACCGCGGCGGATCCGGGGGCCTCCAGCAAGGTGGTGGTGAACCTGAATCTGCTGCATGCGGAATTCGGAGAGGATTTGTCGGAAACCGTGTTGCTGGACGACTCCGGGCTGAAGCTCTGGCTGCCGGAATGTGACTGGTCTTTCGTGGCCGATGTGGATGTGGCGGCGGATATCGGGTGGGGAGAATTGAGATCGTTTGATGCTTCTGCCGCCGGTGTGCTGACGATTCACGTCAAACCGGAAGCTTTGTTCCATGGGGCCGTGAGCGGCGATGATGAAATCCCGCTGGTGCAGCCCGTGACCAAAGTGTTCGGCGGGATGGCGGGGCCGGTGCCGGTCTGGGTGGAAGTGATTCTGGAACTGAACGCGGGCTATGAATACAGCGCCACGGTGGATGGCAATGCCCACACCGTGGTGGACATGGAGAAAGAGCTCACTTTCTACGTTAAACTTCGTGAGAACGAATGGACCTCCGGCGTGGACAATCCACCCATTGTCCTGGAAGCCGAACCCATTACGTGGCAAATCGAAGGCGATGCGTATGCCAAGGTCTATATCCAGCCCAAGCTGACCATTCTGGCGTTCAGCCTGGCCGGACTCTGGGCGGACATCAAGCCCTACTCGGAATTCGAGGGCGAATTTCAACTGAATCCGTTGGAATACGATCTGGGGCTGTACTACGGCCTTTCCTCGACCCTCGGGATCGAAAGCCGCATCTGGTACAGCGGTTGGGGCGAGAAGCCGGAGTGGGAACTGTTCAATCAGCGCTGGCCGCTCTGGAGCGATGTGTATCCCGACCCCAGCGATGCGCCGGTCTTCTCGCATGCCTTTCCGGACCGGAGTGTGACGGTTGGTCGTTCTCTGACGCTGGAAGGCTGGGCTTCGGGCATTCCCGAGCCGCAGTACCGGTGGTATTTCGATGGCGGGCGGATTGGCGGAGCCACCGGGCCGGAGTTGGATCTTTCCCCCGCCCAACTGGACCATTCCGGGACTTGGTCCGTGCGCGCCTATAACAGCGCCGGGAGCGTGGAAACCTCCTGCACCGTCACCGTCACCAGCGGCGGTTCGGGCACTCCCTCCGGCATGGCCCTGATTCCCGCCGGAAGTTTCAGCATGGGCGATAACTTCAATGAGGGGGGCTCAAATGAACGACCCGTGCATTCCGTGTATGTCAGCGCGTTCTACATGGATAAATATGAAGTGACGAACGACAAGATGGTGGAGGTGATGCAGTGGGCCTACGGGCAAGGCAAGCTGACGGTGACTTCCTCTTCGGTCCGCAATGCGGAAGGCAACAGCCAGGAGCTGCTGGATCTGGATGATTCCGACTGCCGCATCACGTGGAACGGCAGTCAATTCGGGATGAAGGCACTGAAGGGGTCCGGATATCCCTGCGTGGAGGTCACGTGGTACGGGGCGGCGGCGTTCTGCAACTACCGCAGCCAGATGGAAGGGCGGTCCCCGTGCTATGACCTGAGCGACTGGAGCTGCGACTGGAATGCGAATGGCTACCGGTTGCCGACGGAAGCCGAGTGGGAAAAGGCCGCCCGGGGCGGATCCAGCGGGAACCGGTTTCCGTGGGGCGATACCATCCAGCACACGCGGGCGAATTATCACAGCAGCAGCTCATACAGCTACGACACCAGTTCTACGCGTGGTTATCACCCGGACTACGACAGCGATGGGTATCCGTACACGAGTCCGGTGGGATCGTTTGCGGCGAATGGATACGGCCTGTTTGACATGGCCGGAAATGTATGGGAGTGGTGCCATGACTGGTATGACAGCGACTATTACGATACATCGCCGGGAAGCAACCCAACGGGGCCGACTTCGGGCTCGTACCGCGTGCGGCGCGGCGGCGGTTGCGCCACCTCGCCTACTACTGCCGTTCCGCCTTTCGCTTCTACTACTACCCGGACTACGGCGACTCCGACTCCGGGTTCCGGGCTGTCTTGCCCCCAGGTCAGTGAAGTGAGCCCGGCAAGGACAGGCAGTGTCCGGTCGCGCCGTGCCCTGCGGAGCAGGGCCGACTGGAAGGAGAGGCCGACCGGACACCGGACCACACGTCACTTGGAGGGCCGGCCTCTCCGCCACGGCGGACAAGCGTGCCGGCTATGCCCGGAAGAGCGGACGGGGTGGAACCCGTCCCTCCAGAATGCAACGCGGTTCCTGGAGGGCCGGTCTCTGTCCCGGCCGGGTTCGGAAAAGATACGGACGGGGTGGAACCCGTCCCTCCAGGGGGCTTGAACAGGATGACTGAATGCAAATGGCGTTTTATTCGATTCCCGCCCGCGGCGACGCGGGTTTGCAGGAGGACCTGAACCGGTTTCTGCGCTCGCACCGGGTGTTGACGGTGCAACGGGAATTTGTTGCCCAGGGCGACAACTCGTTCTGGGCGCTGGCGGTCGAGTACCTGGAGGGACCGGCTCCGTCCGGTCCGGGGTCGGCGCGGGCCGGCAAGCCGCGCGTGGATTACAAAGAGGTGCTTTCCCCGGAGGATTTCGCAATGTTCGCCCAGCTGCGGGAGTGGCGCAAGGCGGTGGCGGAGCGCGAGGGTGTGCCGGTCTATGCGGTGCTGACGAACGAGCAGTTGGCGGCTGTGGCCACCCGCCGGCCAGCCTCGGCGGCGGAATTGCGCGAAGTCGAGGGCCTCGGCGAGGCCAAGGCCGCCAAATATGGCGAAGGCGTGTTGGCGGTGGTGAAAGCATCCCTTGGAGGGCCGACCTCCGCGTCGGTCATGCCCGGAAGAGCGGACGGCGCGGAGGCCGTCCCTCCAGGGGCCTCTGATGAATGAACGTGCGTATTTCGAGCGCCGCCATCCGGCGCATCATCCGCCCGTCGAACGGTTCAACGAGCCGGTGATCCTACTGGTGACGGTCTGCATCCGGAACCGGCGGCCCGTGCTGGCTTGCGATGGAGTCCATGAACTCTGCCGCGACGTCTGGCAAGCGGCGGATTTCTGGCGCACGGGCCAGTACGTTCTGATGCCGGATCATATTCATCTGTTCTGTGCGCCGGGGCGGATTCCCATGCCGAATTTGCGCCAATGGGTGGCGTTCTGGAAAAGCCAGGTCGCCAGGCGATTTTCCATGATGTCTGGAGGGCCGATCTCGTCGCCACGGCGGACAAGCGTGACGGCCATACCCGAAACCCCGGTTTCTGGAGGGCCGACCTCCGTGTCGGCCTTGTCCGGAAAAACGGACGGGGTGGAACCCGTCCCTCCAGGGGGGCCAAACCCGGACGGGGTGGAACCCGTCCCTCCAGAGGGGCCAAACCCGGACGGGGTGGAACCCGTCCCTCCAGGGGGCAAGCTGTGGCAACGCGATTTCTGGGACACGCAAATGCGTTCCCGGACGCATTACGACGAGAAATGGTCCTATGTGCAGATGAATCCCGTTCGCAAAGGCTTGGCCCAAACACCCGGCGATTGGCCGTTCCAAGGAGAGGTGTTCCCCCTGGCATGGAGATGACAAACAGATCCGGGGTAAATGGAGAGCCGACCTCCGCGTCAGCCATGTCGGGAAAAGAGGACGGCACGGAGGCCGTCCCTCCAGGGGGCGGGGAACCGGACGGCGCGGAGGCCGTCCCTCCAGGGGAGGGGGCGGATGAAACGGGCCGGTAATCTCTACGGGCGCATTGCCCAACCTGAGAATCTGCGGCAGGCCTTCCTCAAGGCGATTCGGGGCAAGCGTGGCAAGGCGGAAGTCATCGCCTACACCGCGAATCTCGACCGGAATCTTCGGCGGCTGCACGACCAGCTGTCGGCCGGGCATGTGGATGTGGGCCATTATCACTTCTTCACCATTCATGAACCGAAGGAGCGGCTGATCTGCGCGGCATCGTTTCCGGAACGGGTGCTGCACCATGCCATCATGAATGTTTGTGAGCCGGTGTTGGAGCGATATGCCATCCAGGATTCCTATGCCTGCCGTACGGGCAAGGGCATGCACGCCGCCGTCCGGCGTGCCCAGAGTTTTGCCCGGGGGTATCCGTGGTATCTCAAGCTGGACATCCGCAAATACTTCGACTCCATTCCCCACGCGCCGCTGTTGCGGCTGCTGGAGCGGCGCATCAAGGACAAGGCGGTCTTGCGGTTGGTTGCGGCCATCGTGGGGACCCACGATTCCGCGGGCACGGGGGTCGCGGAGGCCGTCCCTCCAGGGGGCGGGGAACCGGACGGCGCGGAGGCTGTCCCTCCAGCGAGCGGATCGATGGAGGGCCGACCTCCGTGTCGGCCGATCGTGACAACCGGCCGGGGCCTGCCCATCGGCAATCTGCTCTCCCAGCATCTGGCCAATCTGTATCTGGGCCACCTGGATCATTGGATCAAGGAAACGCTGCGGGTGCGGGGCTATGTCCGCTATATGGACGACTTTGTCTTGTGGGCGGAGGACAAGAGCATCCTGCAAGGGTATTGGAGGGCGATCCAGGAATTTCTGGAGGCGGAACTGAAACTGGAACTGAAAAACAATGTCCAGTTGAACCGCAGTGGCAGAGGATTGCCCTTCCTGGGGTACCGGGTTTTTCCGCATTGTTTGACGCTTGGTCCGCGGGCCCGGAGGCGTTTCGCCCGGCGATTGCGGGGATATGAGCAGGAATACAGGCAGGGAAATTGGACAGAAGCTGAACTTCAGCGTCACACGGACGCCTTGCTGGCCTACGTCCAGTTTGCCGATACCCTGTCACTGCGGCGGGGCATCATCGCGCGCATGAAGGGGGTGGCATAGAACGGTATTTTGGGGTTTCGTCCATCGGGCTCGAACCGCGTGCAACGCGGCGGCGGTTGGAACAACAACGCCAACAACTGCCGTTCCGCCAATCGCAACAACAACAACCCGGACAACAGCAACAACAACAACGGGTTCCGGGCTGTCTTGCCCCCAGCTCACCGGGCCGTCGGAGTGCGGCCCGCTGACCCGGACGGGATCCCGTTCCCGCCCCATGCGGGACAAAAAGGCAACGCTCCGCCGGGGTTGGTAGCCGGATCGGATGGTCCGGCGAAGACTCCGGCGGGGCTTCTGACCTGATTCAGCCGCGGCACTCGCCTTTGCCAAAGCCGTGGGGGTCTGACAGCCGTGGGCAACACGGAGGTTGCCCCTCCAGAAGGTTTCGGTGGGCAAGCAAGCCCGCGGAGGGCGGCCAAAATGTCGGGGTCAGCCCTTAAAATATAACTAATGGGGCGATTAGTTATATTTTAAGGGCTGACCCCGATTAGGCGTAGTGGGTGGCGATCCACTTTTGGTAGTCGCCGGAGCGGACCTGGGCGCACCATGTGGCGTTTTCCAGGTACCAGGCGACGGTGCGTTCGAAGCCGGAGGAAAAAGTTTCGGCGGGGGTCCAGGAGAGGTCGCGTTCGATTTTCGAGCAGTCGATGGCATAGCGCCGGTCGTGGCCGGGGCGGTCTTTGACGTAGGTGATGAGGGAGCGGCGGGGCTTGCCGTCGGCAAGCGGGGGGGCCTTGGCATCGACGAGGTCGCAAATTTTTTCGACAACGTGGAGATTGGGCAGTTCGTTGTGTCCGCCGACGTTGTAGGTGGTGCCGCAGGCGGCTTCCTGCATGACGCGCCAGATGGCGGCGCAGTGGTCGGTGACAAAGAGCCAGTCGCGGACATGGAGGCCATCGCCATAAACGGGCAGCGGTTTACCTTCGAGGGCATTGAGGATCATCAGGGGGATGAGTTTTTCGGGGAATTGGAAGGGGCCGTAGTTGTTGGAGCAGTTGGAGAGGGTGGTGGGCAGGCCGTAGGTTTCGTGATAGGCGCGGACGAGGTGGTCGGAGGAGGCTTTCGACGCGGAGTAGGGGGAGTTGGGGGCGTAGGGGGTGTCTTCGGTGAAGAAGCCGGTGTCGCCGAGGGTGCCGAATACTTCGTCGGTGGAGACGTGGTGGAAGAGTTTTATCTGGTTGCCGGCTTCACGGGCGGCTTGCAGGAGGGTGTAGGTGCCGAGGATGTTGGTGCGCACAAATTCATCGGGGGCGACAATGGAGCGGTCGACATGACTTTCGGCGGCGAAGTGGGCAATGGCGTCAATTTGGTATTTTTCGATGGTGTCGTGGACGACAGCGGCATCACAGATGTCGGCTTTGATGAAGACATAGCGGTCGCCGACTGTTTCGGCCAGATCGAGAAGGGAGAGGGGATTGCCGGCGTAGGTGAGTTTATCGAAGTTGATAATGCGTTGTGGGCCATCGGGCTGGTTGAAGAGCCAGCGGATGAAGTTGACGCCGATGAAGCCGGCGCCGCCAGTGACGAGGAGGTTTTGGATGGGGCGGGGCATGGATCAGATCCTTACAGCGTTGAGCAGGGCGTCGCGATAGCGCTCGACATATTCGTGGAGATCGTCGCGCCAGTCCTGCATGAGGTTGAGGTTGGCCTTTTTGAGGGCGGCATTTTCGAGAATGGAGTTAGCGGGGCGAACGGTGGGGGTGGGGTAGTCGGCGGAGGTGCAGGGGCGCACGTCGCAGTCGAGCTTCATGGCGGTGATGAATGCCTTGGCAAAGTCGTACCAGGAGCAATGACCTTCGCCGGAGGCGTGAAAGAGGCCGCCGGCATCGGCTTCGATGACGGCGAGAATCTGCTGAGCGAGGCGGCGCGACCAGGTGGGGGTACCAAACTGGTCGCTGACGACGCGCAGCCCTTTCTGGGGTTCATTGACCGCGCGGCGCAGGATGGTCTTGAGGAAATTGTAACCGTGAGAGCCGTAGAGCCAGGCGGTACGCAGGATGGCATGGCGGGGATCGCGCTCTTGAATCTCGCGTTCGCCGGCGAGTTTGCTCTTACCGTAGACGCTGGTGGGATTGGTCGGGTCGGTTTCAACGTAGGGATCCGGGACGGGGCGGGTGCCGTCAAAGACGTAATCGGTGGAGACATGGACCAGGAAGATACCGTAGGCCTGGGCGCGGGAAGCGAGCAGCGCCGGACCGTCGCGATTGACATGCCAGGACTTGGCGACATCGCTTTCGGCACGGTCCACGGCGGTATAGGCCGCGCAATTCACGATGCTGTCGGGCTTCCAGAGGTTCAGAACGCCGTCAACACTGTCGGAATCGGTGATGTCGAGGTTGGGGAGGTCCAGGGCGAGGACGTCATGCTTGGGGCCAAAGACTTCACGGCAATCCCAGCCGAGTTGACCCAAACCGCCGGTGACGAGAATTTTCATGGTGCAGTGCTTTCTATGTTAGGCAGAGCCGGTGGGTAAGGATGGAAGGTGGCGCCAGCGGGCGAGGCAGGCGGTGAGGACGGGATCAAGAAGGGTGCGGGCCTGGTTGAGGATGTAGAGGTGAATGCCGGGGACGCCGCCGGCAATGAGGCCGTCGATTTGATTGATCATCCAGGTGAGACCGGCGGCGCGGGCGGTTTCCGGGTCGGGGGCCTGGAGCGCGGCGCGGAGAGCGTCCGGCACGGAGGCCTGGGAGAAACCGATGGCGCGATCAAGCTGGGTGGGGGAGGCGACGGGCATGAGGCCGGGGAGGATAGGCGCCTCAATGCCGATGGCGCGGGCATCGTCGAGAAAACGGAAGAAGGCGTCGTTGTCGAAGAAAAGCTGGGTATTGACGTAGTCGGCACCGGCATCGAGCTTGCCCTTGAGGTGGCGGAGGTCTTCGGCGGGAGAGGAGGCCTCGGGATGAGTTTCGGGATAGCCGGCGACGCCGCAGCAGATATCGGGATGGATGGATTTGATGAGGGCGACGAGATCGGAGGCGTAGGCCAGGCCGTCGGGGGCGGGGGTGAAGGTGGTTTCGCCGCGGGGGGGGTCGCCGCGCAGGGCCATGATATTGCGAATACCGGTGGCGTGGATGCGATGAATCTGGGACTCGATATCCGCACGTGATGCACCGACGCAGGTGAGGTGGGCGACGACGGGGGTGAAGCCCATTTGAGACAAGAGGTCCCACGCAGCAAAGGAAAACTCGCGCGACGAGCCGCCAGCGCCATAGGTGCAGGTGACGAAGTCGGGGTGGACCGGGCGCATCCGTTCGATGGAGTTGCGCAGCAGATCGAATCCGGGCGGGTCCTTGGGGGGATAGAACTCAAGCGAAAGCGTCGGCTGGCGGCGCTCAGCGAGAAGGTCCCGGATGGTCGGCGGAGTCATGGGGGGGAGCATAGCGGAGGAGGGCCTGCTGAGGCAATAGCAGAGGTGGGAGACTGTGGGCGGGCGAGGGCCGAAGTCGGAGGTCCGAAGTCCGGGGATCGCAGGAGACAGATGAAAACAAAGCGATGGATGCCGCGGATGGGATTTATGGGGTCGGCCACCAACCCGCAACCGGGGATTTCACTATTGAATGGTGAAGCGGGTGCACCCGACGGAGCCCGTTTGTAGTACAGTCTTCAGGCTGAAGGCATGGACGCTTGAGGCAAAGCGACTGCCGCGTGGCATCTGGGACGCGCATGGCTGGAATTCGGCGTTCGAGACGAGATGCGAGCGGGGCAAATTCAAGATTCAAGGGCTGACCCCCCCTTGATTCCTTATTGGAACCAGATGCTGTCGATTTCAAGCCGAAAGGATTCGGCGCGTCCATCGCCCGCGAGAATCTGGAGTTGGCTGAGGGTGTGGCCGGGGTAGTTGGGGCGGTCGAGGCGGTCGCCGTGATGGATGGGGTACATCTGCTCGAAGGGAATCTCGATGACTTCCCACTGGCCGTGAGTGGGGAAGTCAAAGGCGTAGCCATGGCGGGCCCCGGGGGTGGATTCGACGCGGACCTGGTAGCGTTTGCCATCGCCCTTGAGGCCGATGCAGAGCGTGCGATAGGCGGAGACATCCGTGGGGGGGAAGTCGCGCTGGAACGAAGAGAAGCCGCCGTTGTTGTCCAGGGAGATGGTCCCGGTGAAGAGGGCATTGCCGTCTTGGTTGAGGACGAGGCGTCCCTGCGAGAGACCGCCCATGACGGCGTCGTTCTGGATTTCCCAGCCAGTCGTGCCGGTATCTTTGTTGAACTGGTGGAGCGTGAGGTTCTTGGATATGGCGGGGCTGGGCTCCGACGGAGACTTACTGATACACCCGGTGAGGGCGAGAGCGAGGATAACAAATAGTAGGAGCGATTTCACGTTATGACCTCCGTTGGGTTTAGCTATAAGGAAGCTTATCATAGATGGTTCAGAGACGGATAGCGGAGAATGAGAAAGGGGATTTCACTATTTAAGGGTGAAGCGGGTGCACGTTGGTGGGCGGGAGGGCCGCGGGGACGGGGATGCGGGGGGGGGCGGCGCGGACGAGGGTGGCGCGGTCGGGGGGCGGGTCGAAGTGGGTGATGTAGGTGATGGTGACGGTGGCGTTGGAGGCGAGGCGGGCCTGGTTATAGGCGGCCGCCATTTCCTCTTGCAGGGCGGGAATGCTTTTGCCATCGGCGGCCATCATGCCGAGAAAGGGCAGTTCGATGTCGCCATCGCGGTCGATGATTTCGCGGTAGGCGGGGAGGCGTCCGCCGATGTTATCGATGCGTATGAGAAGGGCATCGCCGGCGTGCAGGGGGGCATCGGGGGGGCGGTCGGTGGCGTCTTGAGCGCGGAGCGCGGCGAGGGGCATTGCCAGCAGTGCCACGAGGGCGAGGCGATACAGGCGTTGGCGGTCGTGGTG
Organism: Kiritimatiellia bacterium; assembly: GCA_028681135.1. Taxonomy (GTDB): domain Bacteria; phylum Verrucomicrobiota; class Kiritimatiellia; order CAIQIC01; family Lenti-01; genus JAAZFE01. The sequence continues at coordinate 18,266 of JAQUJC010000037.1, forward strand.
GGTCATAGGGGGGGGGGCGATGGGTTGTCTGAAAAGAGATCGGCGACGAGGTTGTGCTCCAGGGTGTCGAGGTTCTGGTCCGCTTGGGCCAGGTGGAGCATGGACCGCAGGGTGAGCATTTCCTCGGCAATGACCAGGCGCGCGAGGGTTTCGTACTGGGAGGCGACATGGAGCGAGAGGGTGCCGCCTTCGCATTCCAAGGTGAAGAACATGGCATCCTTGCGGATGTGATAGGTAGGGGAATCGGGCGCGAGGCGGTAGACGTAGAATTCTTCCTGGCGGAAGGCGCGTACAATGCGTACACGCATGAAGTCGGCCATGTCCGGGGAGGGAAAGGAAAGGACAATGTGGCGGGCCTGGGACGTGGCTTCATCTTCGGGATGGCGCAGACCGGAGGCCGTGTTTTCGAGACTGCCGTCGAGCAGCATGGGGCCGATCAGGGTGGTGACGAGCGACATAAGAATGACGATGCCGAAGATGTCCTGGCCGATGGTGCCGGAGGTTAGGCCGATACCGGCGACAATGAGGGCGACTTCGGCGCGCGGCAGCATGCCCATGCCGATGCGGAGGGCGCCGTGGCGATTGAAGCCGCAGAAGAGGGCGGGTAGGGCGCACCCGGCAGCCTTGCTGATGACGGCCAAAACAGCATAGATGGTACCAATTTTCCAGACGTTGCCAATGGCACTGAGATTGACCATCATGCCCATGGAACCGAAGAAAACAGGCACAAGGATGTTGTGGAGGCCTTCGATTTCTTTCCGGATGACCTGTACCAGATCGGTGCGGGAGAGCGAGAGGCCCATGATATAGGCACCGATAATCATGGCCAGTCCGGCCATTTCCGAGAGGCCGGCAAGCAGTAGGGCGCAGCCTAGCGCGAGTGCGGCGATGGCACCCGGGGTTTTGAAGTGTTTGAGCATTTGCGAAAAACGGCGGGCGAGCAGCAGGCCGATTGCGGTGGCCGCGATCCAGAAGCCAAAGGCCTTGAACGCAATGGCGGCGATGTGATGCCAGGCGATGGTTCCTCCGGCGACCTTGGCGCGGGCCATACCGACAACAATGGCCAGCACGACGATACCTAGCACGTCGTCGAAGACCGCCGCGGCCAGGATGGTGACGCCTTCGGGGGAGTCCATTTTGCGCCGTTCGGAGAGGATGCGGGCACTGATGCCGACCGAGGTGGCGGTGGCGGCGGTGCCCAGGAAAAGCGCAGACGGGTCCAGCCAGCTTGGCGCCAGGCCAAACCAAACGGCGGTGCCGGCGCCCAAGACGAAGGAGACCACCACACCGCCAATCCCCACGACGGTGCCGGCAATGGAATAGCGCAGGAAGGTGGAGAGATCGGTCTCCAACCCAGACAGAAAGAGTAGAATGATCGAGGCGAAGATGGCGATGGCATGCAGCTCGGGGGAGACGGCACCGGCGTCGGTCAGGCCGAAGAGGGAGCCGACGATGGGCCAGTCGAAGCGTCCCAGGGCGTATGGACCGATGATCATGCCGCTGAGGAGTTCGCCGAGAACGCCGGGTAGGCGCAGCCAGCGGCGCAGCCAGAACCCGCCCAGGCGGGTACAGACGATCAGCAGGCCAAGCTGCAGAACAAAGCGAACGATCGGGTCGAGATCGGTGCCGGGGTGCATGGGGGAGTCCCCAAAGGGGCGTTACCCTACCAGAAGTTGCAGCACCTCTTCGCGGCGGGTGGCGGCGAGGATTTTGGCGCGGACGGCAGCGTCGTTGAGGGGACGGCTGATTTCAGCAAGGAATTGAATATGGGGGCCGGTGCGGCTGTCGGGGGAAACGGTCATAACGAAGATGCTCGACGGTTGCCCGTCCAACGCGCCGAAATCGACACCGGCCCGTTTGATGCCCAGGGCGGCGATGAGACACTCCACGCTGTCGGTCTTGCCATGGGGAATGGCGATGCCATTTTGCATGCCGGTACTCATGCGTTTTTCACGGTCGGTGATGGCACGCAGAACCGCTTCGCGGTCGCGGATATGCCCGGAGGCCATCAGCAAATCGACCATCTCAGACAAAATTTCTTCTTTGGTGGTGCCTTGCAAATCCAGGCTGATTGTCTCCACCGTCAAGGGTTTCTTCAAATTCATCGGGTTACTCCACGAGGGAATGGAAAATATGGCGTCATTCTGCCCCCTTTAACGGGCAATTCAAGCTTCAAATTTGGAGTTTCATTTTGGTTGGAACCGCGGCAGGGGCAAATCATGAGCGGCAGGTGCAGGATTTGGCGGGTGGGGCAGGTGGCGCAGGAGCGCGCCTATGCTTGATTTGCAGGGGTGGGTGGGGTATCACCCTACTATGCAACTCAATCTGACAGCAGTAGAAGCGCGGATCCTGGGAGCCCTGGTCGAGAAGGAGCGCACGACACCGGAGTATTATCCGCTGACGTTGAATGCTCTGGTGGCCGCTTGCAACCAGAAGAACAATCGCGATCCGGTGCTGCAATTGCAGGCGGACGAGGTGGAACAGGGCCTGGCAGGACTGAGATACCAGAAACAATTGGTGGGAAGTTTTACGGGCGCGGGGGCGCGTGTCATAAAATATACCCACCGGCTGGACAAGACGTTGGGGTTGGAACTGCCGGAATTGGCGATCATATGCGAATTGCTGCTGCGCGGGCCGCAAACCCCGGGAGAGTTGCGGAACCGGGCCGCGCGGATACATCCATTTACGTCGCCTGCGGAAGTGAAGACCGTGCTCGACGAACTGGCGGCGCGCCAGCCGGATCCCTATGTCGCGATGCTGCCCCGGGCGGCAGGCAGTAAGGAATCCCGTTTTGCGCACACGCTGGGGGATGGACCGCTGCCGGAGGCACCCGCGGTGGGAGAGGTGGCATCTGCCGGCTCTGTGCGGGGCGCGGGCGGCGCGGATCGGCTTCGCGAACTGGAGGAACGGGTGGCACGACTGGAAGAGTGGGTGGCCGCGTGGGGGGAGCCAAGCGCAGAAAAAACGGGCGGAGCACATGGGGATGACGCGGCAAACGCGGCAAATGAGAATTGAGGGGAATGCCGGGGGGTGGTAGGGTGTAGCGTCAACAAGGAGTATATGGCATGAAATGGATGCAATGGTGTTGGGTAGTGGCGATGGCCGGGGGATTGCCCGTTGTCGCGCAAGCAGAAGTGACGCCGCCGACGCCGGTTCCTGAAATGGCGTTGCCCGCAGTCTTGGATAGTGAAGCGATAGAAAATCCCGAACAAGCAAAGGAAACGGATATGGTACTTATAAAAACGACAAAGGGCGACATCACGGTCAAGTTGGCGGCGGATAAGGCCCCGCTGACGGTGGCTAACTTTCTGGCCTATGTGGATGCAGGGCACTATGACGGCACGATCTTCCACCGGGTGATTGACGGCTTTATGATCCAGGGCGGCGGGTTCGACGCCAATATGCGGCAGAAGCCGACGAAGGCTCCCGTGAAAAATGAGGCGGCCAACGGGTTGCTGAACCAGCGCGGGACGTTGGCCATGGCGCGGACCATGGTGGTGGATAGCGCAACCAGTCAGTTTTTTATCAATGTGACGGACAATGCGTTTCTTAATTTCACCGCTCCGACGCCCCAGGGCCACGGTTATTGCGTGTTCGGCGAGGTGGTCGAGGGCCTGGACGTGGTCGATCAGATCAAAGGAGTACGAACCGGGGTGAAGGCGGGCATGTCGGATGTGCCGTTGGAGACAGTGGAAATTTTGTCGGTGACGCGGGTAGACTAAGGACCCATCTGGAGGGGGGCGCGTCGTCCCCCTTCGGGTTCCGGGAAGGACGCGGGTCAAGATGAAGCCGAAGCAGAAAAAGCAGAAGGTGCCTCAGTATTGGGTGGGATTTGATCTGGGGGGCACCAAGATGATGGCGACGGTCTACAATGGATCGTTCAAGTTGCTGGGGACAGCTAAGGCTAAAACGAATGTCAGCGCCGGACCGAAAGCGATTCAGGCACGGATTCGCGAGACGATTGTTGCGGCGTTGAAGGAGGCCAAAGTGCCGTTGAAAGCCGTGACCGGCATTGGCGTGGGGTGTCCCGGCACGCTGGAGTTGGACAAGGGGATGATTCTGGAGGCGCCGAATCTGCGTTGGCGGCAAGTGCCCTTGCGGGACCTGTTGACCGACTGGTTTCATTGCCGGGTGGTGCTGGCGAATGATGTGGATGCGGGGACTTATGGAGAATATCGCTTTGGCGCTGGCCAGGGGGCGCGCACACTGCTGGGCGTGTTCCCGGGCACCGGTATCGGCGGGGGGTGCGTCTATGAGGGCCGGCTGATTCGCGGGCGGACGGGCTCGGCCATGGAGATTGGGCACATCCCCGTGCGTGAGAATGGCCGGTTGTGCGGGTGTGGACGGCGGGGATGTCTGGAGGCGTTGGCGGGGCGGCTGGCCCTTTCTGCAGAGGTGGCGCAGGCCGTGTATCGCGGTGAGGCACCGTTCCTGGCGAAAAATGACGGGGGCGATCTGAAAAAGCTCAAGAGTGGACTCTTGGCAAAGTCCATCCAAGCCGGCGATAAGGTGGTGGAGCGCATTGTACGTGATGCGATGCACCTGTTGGGCCGGACCATTGGCGGAGTGGTCAATTTGTTGGCGCCGGATGTGGTGGTGCTGGGCGGCGGGCTGGTCGAGGCCATTCCGCGTCTGACGCTCGAAGAAGTCCAGCGCGGTCTTAAGGAAACAACCATGGAGACATTTGTGCGTCAGGTACGGGTGGTCGAGGCCAAATTAGGCGACGATGCCACCACGCTGGGCGCGGCGGCGCTCGTAGCGGAAGAGCGGGCATGAACCTGCCGATCAGCACACAACGCGCGGATGCCATAGCCAGGATCGGCCGTCCGCGAGAGATGTTGTAGACGGTGGAAGAGAAGGTATAAGCAGTGATGGACCAACTCCAACAACCGGCGACACCCATGGAGGCGACGCCCCTGAATGCACCCGCGCCGGAACCGGCGCGGCGGGTGGTGGCGGCCATTGACATCGGCTCGTCGGCGATTCGCCTGGATATTGGCGAGATTGATGCGCTGGGGCAGGTGCGGGTGCTGGAAAGTTTGCGCCATGGCGTCCGACTCGGTAAGGATGTTTTTGTGCGGGGGCGGGTGCAGCCGGATACCCTGCGCCGCTGCGTGGCGATTTTGAAGAACTATGCCCGTCTGTTGGCGGAATATGATGTAGTGCAGCCGGACCAAATTCGGGCGGTGGCGACCAGCTTTGCGCGCGAAGCGTCCAACCGCGATATGTTTGTGGATCGCGTCAGCACGGCCACGGGCATCCATGTGCGGGTGCTGGAGGAGTCTGAGGAAGCGCGCCTGACCTATCTGGCGGTGCGGGATATTCTGGAGGCCGAGGGCCTTCTCGAAGACCAGAATGTGGCCGTGGTGGAGATCGGCAGCGGGGGGACTATTTTGCTGTATCTGACAAACGGCAAGGTGACTGTGGCCCAATCCTTCCGCGGTGGAGTGCTGCGGACACGGGAATTTTTGTCGGCAAGCGGCGGGGGCGGGCCGCGCCTGAAGGGCTTGTTTAAGGCCTATGCCCTGGAACTGGTCGAACAAATTCAGCAGTCGATTCCACACGAAAAAATTGCCACGCTTGTGGTGTTGGGTGCCGGGGCGCGGTTTGCTGCCGAGCACGCCGCGGACGAGATGCAGGGGCCGAGCGCGCGCGTCGCCTGCGCGTCCGTGAACCGTCTGACGGACCTGGCCGATCAGTTGGCGCCGCTTCCGCCCGAGGCGTTGGTGCGGCGCTATAAAATGACCTTTCCAGATGCCACCATCGTGGCGCCCGCCGTGATGACGATGGCCCAGACGGCGCGCGTGCTGAAGGTTCGCGAGGTGCGGATTATCCAGGCGTCCCTTCGCGACGGCTTGCTGCGCGATATGGCGCTGCGCGATCACCGGTCGGAGGGGTTCGAGGAACAGGTGGTCTATTCGGCGAACAGGCTGGCCGCGCGCTATGGCGCCGATCCCGCGCATTATCGCAACGTGGAGGCCGCCGCTCTGGCGTTGTTTGATGAATTGCAGGACGAACACCAACTGCATGGTCACGAGCGTTTGCTGTTGCGCTGTGCCGCCATCCTGCACGACATCGGGATTTATATCAACGCGCGCGCCCACCATAAACATTCCATGTATCTTATTGCGAATAGCGATCTGTTTGGACTGACCCGCCACAACATGCAGATGGTCGCCATTGTGGCGCGCTATCACCGCAAGGCGGTGCCGAGTCCCTCGCATCCGGAATTTGCCATGCTGGCGCTGGAAAGTCGGATGCGGGTGGCGAAGCTGGCGGCCATCTTGCGGGTCGCAGACTCGATTGAGCGGATGCCGCGGGATGCCCCGCGCCGCCTGAAGTTCCGGCGCGAGTCGGATCGTTTTGTGATCCTGGTGCCCGATATGGAGGATTTGACGATGGAACGCTTAGTGCTGCGCACCAAGGGAAAATTGTTTGCGGATGTGTTCGGGCTTGTCCCCGATGTGCGTGAGTTACGTGCCGATTCGACAAATGCCCTGGCGTGAAAAGGACCACGAGTATGAACACGTCCACGAGTCGGAAAACGCGTTTCCTGAATCGGGAACTGAGTTGGATCGAATTCAACTTTCGGGTGCTGGAGCAGGCCGAAGATACGTCCCTGCCGCCGCTGGAGCGGTTGAAGTTTTTAGCCATCACGGCCACGAACGCTGATGAGTTTTTCATGGTGCGGGTGGGGGGGCTGAAACAACTTCAGCATGCCGGCCGGACCCGGCCCGATCCGGCGGACCTGTCCCCGGCCGCGCAACTGGCGGCCATCGCTGAACGGATGCACGAGATGGTGGCGCGCCAGCATGCCTGCCTGCGCAAAGGGATCGAGCCCCTGCTGCGCAAGAACGGTATTCGGCGTCTGCAGATGACCGACCTGAATGCGGCGCAATTGCGCCACGTGGGGGCGCTATTCACTGATTTTATTTTCCCGGTTCTGTCGCCGGTGGCCGTGTCGCTGGATGAAGACTTCCCGCTGCTGGCCGGGCTGGGCCTGGCACTGCATGTGCGGTTGGCTCCGGCGTCTGGGTCCACCGACGCCCGGCACGCGCTGGTCGCCGTACCTAAAAACCTGGCGCGGTTTTTGGCGCTGCCGGGCGAGAGCGGTTTCACCTATATTTTGCTGGAAGACGTGATCCGTGCCCACATGGACCTCCTGTTTCCCGGCGTGAAGGTGTTGGATTGCGCGCCATTTCGGATCACGCGCAACGCCGATATGAGCGTGCGCGAAGACTTGGCCGGCGATCTTCTGGATCAAATGCGCGAAGTGCTGACCGAACGGCGCGAGAGCGAATGCGTCCGCCTGGAAATCGACAAGCGCACCTCGAAGGACGCCCAGGCATTCTTGCGGACCGCGCTGAAGGTGGATGACGCGGATGTCTATCCTGCGCCGGGCCCGCTGGACCTCGGGGCCTTCTTCCGCCTTGCCAGTCTGCCGGGCACCGATGCGCTGAATGTGGCGGCTTGGTCGCCGCAGCCTGTGCCGGGGGCACCGCCAACCGAAGCGATGTTCGATATCCTCAAGCGCGGCAATCTTCTACTGTACCACCCCTACGAAAGCTATGACCCAGTCCTGCGGCTGCTGCAAGAAGCCGCCGATGATCCCAACACACTGGCTATCAAGCAGGTGCTTTACCGGGTCAGTGAGAACAGCCCCATCGTGGCGGCGCTGATGCGAGCCGCTGAACGCGGCGTGCATGTCACGGCGCTCGTGGAGTTGAAGGCGCGCTTTGATGAGGAGCGCAACATTGACTGGGCCGACGCCCTGGCGCGGGCGGGGGCGCAGGTCATCTACGGTGTGAAAGGCTACAAGACCCATGCCAAAATCTGCGTCGTGGTGCGGCGGGAACCCGGCGGCGTCGTGCGCTATGTGCATTATGGCACCGGCAACTATAACGAAAAGACGGCGCGGAGTTATTCCGATATCAGTTTCATGACGAACGAGGAAGACTACGGCGCCGATGCCTCCATGTTTTTCAATACCATCACCGGCTATTCCCAGTTGTCGAAGTTCCGGCGACTGGAGGCGGCACCGCTGGGCATTCGCCCGCGCCTGCGCGAGCTGATCGACACGGAGGCTGAGCGCTGCCGTCAGGGGGAGCCCGCCGCCATCGATGCCAAGATGAATTCGCTGGTGGATCCCGACCTGATCGAGGCGCTTTATCAGGCGTCGCAGGCCGGGGTGCCCATCCGTCTCAATGTCCGCGGCATCTGTTGCCTGCGCCCGGGCGTGAAGGGCCTGAGCGAGACGATCACGGTGCTGAGCATCGTGGATCGCTACTTGGAACACGCGCGTATTTTTCGTTTTTACAACGGGGGCGACCCCATGGTGTTTATCGCCAGCGCGGATTGGATGCCGCGAAACCTGGACCGGCGTATCGAGCTGATGGTGCCGGTAGAGGACCGCGACAATGCAGATAAACTCGAGTGGATTTTGAAAACCTGCCTGGCGGATACGGTGCAGGCCTGGCGTCTGCTGCCAGACGGTCAGTATGAGCGCCGTACCCCCGACTCACGCCATCCGCCCTTGCGTGCGCAGCAAGCCTTTCAGGAAGACGCCGAGACCCGCGCGTCCGCTGCCAGCCAACAGGCCCCGGTCTTCGAACCACAGCGACCGACAGAACGCCGACAGGGCAATTAAGTGATGCCTTCGTCTCGGCTTGCTGTTTCCGTGCATCGAGGCGAGGCGGCTGATGCCGCATTGCGCCGCTCGCTCGCAAAACTAATGAAGGTCGTGATGGCCAACGAGCCGCGCGCTCGTAAAGGATCGGTCGTGGGCCTGCACGACATACGGGTGGCCTTGCGCCGCATGCGCACCGTGGCGGCAACCTTCGCGCCGCTGGATCGCAATTTTTTGGGCAAACTTGATAAACGGGCTGCCAAAACCTGCGATCATATGGGCGCGGCGCGGGATATCGATGTCTGGCTCACGTTGTTTCGCGATATGGAGCACGCGGGCGTTTTGGACGAAATTCCCCGGCGTGAGCGGCGTGCCATTTGTCACGAACTGCGGGCAGCCCGAGCGCCCCTGGCTACTGCGGCGCTGGACTGCGCGGCGTTCCGACGGTTGAAGAAGTTGGTTCACGACTGGCTGCGCGCGCCCGATTTCCGTCCCCGTACGCCCGTTCTGCCGGTGGCCGCCTATGCCGCGCGCCGCATGTTGGATGTCCAGGATCTGATTCAGCGCCGCTATCGCAAGGTGGGGTCGTTTTCCAGCAAGCCTGCCCATGACTTGCGGCGCGCTGGCCGCCGCTTGCGCTATCTATGCGATTCCTTTGGCGACCACTTTGGCCGCGATGGGGTGCGCGTGGGCCATTGGATCACCAAGGCGCAGGCCGCCCTTGGCAAAATGCACGATTGTGACAATGCCCTGGACCTGTCCCGGAATCTCCCAACCGACAAGGCTTGCGCGGTTGTGCGCCGCAAGCTGAAACAATACCGCGCCGACCACCTCGACCGGTTCAAGAAACTCTGGCCCCATTATGAAAATCCGCGCTTGCAAAACCGCTTCCGCTTGCGCCTGAAAAATGCCCTCGTGTCAGCCGATGCCTGTGCGACCGGTGAATGAATCCGAAAATTAGGACAACCGGAAAGGGGCAAGGAGAGATTGCGGTGGGTCGGGCGGGCCCTGCCGTCTAGCGCGGCAGGGGCGCGCGCTTCAGCGACGTCAGGTCGCTGAGCGGCACCATGATACATAGTTCAATGGGGGCAGGTCGGTTCTGGCGCGCGTGGCTGGAATTCGACGTTTGAGACGAGACGCGAGCGGGGCAAATTCAAGATTCAAGGGCTGACCCCCCCCTGCGGACGCCTACATCTGGGTAAAGATGAATTCTGCGCGGCGGTTGAGGCGCCAGGAGGATTCGTCGTGGCCAAATGCAACAGGGCGTTCTTCGCCGTAGCCGCGGGTTTGCAGCCGCTGGCCATCGATACCCGAGGAGATCAGCGCCGCGCGCACGGCCAGAGCCCGGCGTTCACTCAGCGAGAGGTTGTACTCATTACTGCCGCGTTCGTCGCAGTGGGCTTCGATAATCACACCATGAGTGGGATTGGCTTGCAGATACGTCACGACCATGGCGATCTTGGACTGCTCGGTAGGATTGAGTTGAGGACTATCATACTCGAAGTAGACGGGCTCGAACTGGCCCGCAGCGACTTCTGCGCCTTCCATGCGATAGGGCAGTCCGGTGGTGGGATCAATCAGGTTGCCCCACTCGTCATAGACCAATTGATCGCCGGCCAAACCGGCATTAGGATCCAGGGTGGTGCCTCGGCCTTTCTTACGGACGCAGCCCGACGTGGCCAGCACGGCGAGGGCCAACATGGCCATTAAAATAGTCATCCAGCGGCGTGTCATGATGTTTAATTCTCCTCTTCGCTTTCTCTATGATCGGTTAAACAGGATTAATGACTCCAGGCTGGAGCTGTCCATTCACCCGATCTTGTCAACGCTACGGGCGCGCCCCCCTCGCTGTCAAGAAGGTAAATGGAGTAGGAATAATTGACGCTGCGGGCGGCGGCGAGATGGCGGCCATCGGGCGCCCACGACGGGCTTTCATAGGCGGCGTCGAAGGGGGTGATGACTTTCTCCTGGCGGCTGACGGGGTCGATGATGGCAATCTGGAATTTACCGCCGATAAGGCTCTGGTAGGCGATCAGGCCATTGGTACCCCAGTCGGCTTCCACATTTTGGGAGCCGCGCTGCGTCAGGCGCTGCGACCGACTGCCGGGGGCGCGGGAGATGATGTACAGTTGGGGGGTGCCGCTGGTGTCCGAGACAAACACAATCTGTGAGCCATCCGGCGACCAGGCTGGCGAGCCTTCGTTGGCGCGGGGGGTGTTGGTCAGGCGGGTCGTGCGCTTACTGGCAATGTCCATGACATAGAGATCGGGATTGCCGTCCTTGGAGAGGATCAGCGCCATTGAGCGGCCATCCGGCGAGATGGCCCCGCCGGAATTCAGGCCGGGGAAAGCGGCGGCGCACCGCCGCATGCCGGTGGCCAGTTCAATCGTATAAACATCACTCCAGCGGTTGATAAACGAGGTATAGCTGATGAAGCGGTTGTCGGGGCTCCAGCGGGGTTTGACGGCCCCCGAGCGGTCGCGGGTGACCTGCTGAGTGACCTGCGCGCTGGAGTCTGCAATGAACAGTTCTTTGGCGCCGTTGCGCACGCCCAGCATCGCGAGGCGGGCCAGAAAATAGGTGGGCTTTCCGGTGACCTTGACGACGATATCGTTGGCGACCTGGTGGGCCAAATGAATGGCCTGTGCCACAGTTTGGCGGTAGGTTGCGTTGAGATACACCTGGCCGGCGGCATCCACCACCGTGCAGGCAAAACTGATGGTATCGCCCGATTGCGCAATGGTTCCGCGGACCTGCACATGCCCCGGTGTTTTCACTGTCATCCAGCCCGAGCGGTTGAGATTGTTTTCCAGTGTCAGGCGGACGTTTTGCGCGGTGGCACCGCCCGTAACGGTCACGTTTGAGAGGTCGACGCCCAGCGCCGCGCCGGTGCCCTTGGTCACGACCACCTGAGCAGTCGCCGACGTGAGGCCCAGCGCCCATGCCAGCACAAGGGTCAATATGATATGTGTCTTCATTCTCAAATCCTTCGGGGGGGGGCTGATGCTCAATCGATGTACGGAGGATGCTAGCTTAGAATGGTGCGGATGCAATCTTCAAATCGGGTTCGGGCATGAGCCGTGCAAAAAATGCGCGCCGCGGGGAGGCGCGGCGCGCAGGGGCTTCAGGGCAACGGAGAAAATCAGCCGTTCGTGGCCTGGAAGGTCTTCATGAACGATGTCAGGGATTCGATCGCCGTGGCGGGCACCGCATTGTAGATGCTGGCGCGAATGCCGCCGACGGAGCGATGGCCCTTGAGCCCGCTCATATCCAGCGCGGTGGCTTCCTTCACAAACTGGGCTTCGAGTTCTTCGCTGGGCAGGCGCCAGGTCACGTTCATCGTGGAGCGGAATTCCGTGACGGCCGTGCCGCGATAGAACCCGCCCGAGTTGTCAATCGTGCTGTAAAGCTGGTCGGCCTTGGCCTGATTGATCTTTTCGATACCGGCGGCACCGCCCTTTTCGAGGAGCCAGCGGGTCACGAGCATCAGAATGTAGATGCCAAACGTGGGCGGCGTGTTGTAGAGGGAGTTTTTTTCTGCCTGAGTCCGGTAGCGCAGCATGGTGGGCAGGCTGTCCGGCGCGCGGGCGAGCAGGTCCTTGCGGATAATGACCAGGGTGACACCGGAAGGCCCGAGATTCTTCTGCGCACCGGCATAGATCATGCCGAACTGCGAGATGTCAATGGGGCGGCAGAGGATATCGCTGGACATGTCGGCGATCAGCGGGGCGTCGGTCTTCGGGAAGCACTTGATCTGGGTGCCGGCGATGGTTTCATTGGAGGTAACATGCACGTAGGCCGCACCTGGAGTGTAGGGCAGCGTGGCATAGTCCGGCATGGTTGTGGGGATATCCTTGGAGGTATCGGCCAGGATATTGACCGTGCCGATATTCTGAGCTTCTTTGATGGCCTTGGTGGCCCAGGCGCCGGTGTTGACGTAATCTGCGGTCTGACCTGCGCCAAGCAGGTTCAGCGGAATCTGCGCAAATTGCAGGCTGGCACCGCCCTGGAGAAAGAGCACGTGGTAGTCGTCGGTCACACCCAGCAGCGTGCTGAGGTTGGTGATCGCTTCGGTATGCACCGCATCATAGGCCTTGCCGCGGTGGCTGTGCTCCATAATCGACATGCCGGTGCCATTGAAGTCCGTCAGGTCGCGTTGTGCACTCTCTAGCACTTCGAGCGGAAGCGCTGCGGGGCCCGGGTTAAAGTTGAATACTCTGCTCATAGTGGTTTCCTCGTTGAGTTGGTTCCTTACATTCGGGGAGGCATCTTAGTCCTCTGGCACGCTGAAATGCAATCAGAACTCGCGGTCTCTCGCAGCAAAGGGCGCAAGGAGGGGGGCGCAAGGGCAGGGAATGTGCTTGCGGGAGGCGGGCCCGAGGGGTAGAGTCCGTCCCAGTTTGACCGGGAAAGCGTAGGACGTTGCGACGGTTGGCGCGCATGTATCGGGGCGGAACTCTGTGAATCGGGGCGGGTTTCGAATTGCGGCCGCGGCAGATGTCGTCCTGGACCAACGAGTAAAGAAGGATGGAAGTTCAAATGGGCTTCATGAATGCGATTAAATCGCTCCTCTTCCCTGCCGACGGATCATCGCGGCGGACCTATGTGGTGGATGGAGCGCGATTGGTAGATGAAAAGACGGGCCGGCGCATGGCGCCGCGCGAACAACTACAGATGCTCAACGCGCTGGCGCGGATTTCCAAGCAGGAAAATTTCGAAATCCAGGTGGTTTTCGAGAGCGATCGCGCGTTGCGCGAAGTTGAAGATGGCGGTGAGTTCAACGGGGTCGGCGTGCATTATGCACCCGACACCGAACAACTCGTCGCCAAAGCGCTGAAGCTTTGCCGGGGTGGTGGCACTCTGGTTAGTTCTGGCGTGACGATGGAAAGCCGTGCCACGGAGGCGGGCATCACCGTTGTGAGCAGCAGTACCTTCCGCAAGGTGTTCTTGGCGGGTGGATTGCCTGGCGGCGGCGGCAATCGTGGCGACCGGAGCGACCGACGGCGCGGACGGGCCGGGCGGCGCGATCGTGACAATCGTTCCAGCCGCGGCGATCGCAACGGCAATCGCTCGTCTCAGAAGGCGTCACGCAATGGCGGCGGGGATTCCGCGCCGACCGGGTCGGACCAGGCGTCCGATGGCGACGATGAGCAGAGCGCGGTGCGCCACCTGATCGATCTGGTGGACTAGATTCCACCCGATTCCGTCAACCGGCCGGGGCCAAGTGCCCCGGCCTTTTTATGGCGTGGTGGGGGGGGGGCATTTGCAGAGATGGGGGGGCTGATGTGATCGTGACTCCGCGGTAAACGTCTCGCTTGCGCTTGTCCTGTCTGGTAGCGTTTCTCTCATGAAAAGTCTCACTCGTGCCGGCGTTCTTGTTGCGCTCTTCACCATCCTTTTGCCGTTTTCCGCACTGGCCGCTCCGGCTCCGGAGGCGTTCGATCTGGTCCGAAAATTCGTCGCTGAAGAGCTTCACGGACAACTGGATGCCCTGGCCGACTATGATTTGGCCACCCTCGAAGGCCACCCCCTCTACGGTGCTCCCGACCGAACCTTCGACACCGACGATTGCAACCTCGTTCGCGCCATCTTCGACCTTCTCTATGCCGATGCCTTGCCCGGGCTCTCCCTGTCCACGCTCGGAACCGGTCGCGCCTATCGCGGCGATACGCTCAACAGCTTCCATACCCTCTTAGGCCGCCCGCTTCCCGACCACCCCGGCCGTTTCGCCGGGCTTGAACGCCATCGTCCCTCCGACGACCTTCGCACTCGCGCCGCCACCTTCCACCACACCTATCACACCATCGGCAATCTTGCGCCCCTACCCAACCGCTCCCTGGGACGCCTCACCTTCAATACCTATCGCGGCACCCATCCCGCATGGCGCGATGCCGTCCCCGCCTTTCTCCAGAATCTTCGCCTGGCCCTCCTGGCGGACCCCGCCGCCGACCCGACCCTCTGCCGGCTTGTCGAACACAACGCCGAGGCCTTCCGCGATTTCCGTACCCCGGACGGGTTGGCCCGCTTCGCTCAACGCCTGGACCTCGATGATTACATCGACCCCGCCTCCGGTCTGGCGATTCCCCATTATGCGCCTAATGCCCACTGGCTTGCGCAAAGCAACGATGCCTATAGTGCCGCCGTCGACCGCTATCTCACTATCGCCCCCCGCCTCATTCAGCGCCGCGCCGAACGCATGATCGCCCGCCTCCGCCCTCTTCTCGTTGGCCGCTAGTGCATTTCCAATCATGTTGTAGTCCCTCTCATCCACCGACGGGGTCGTCAGGGGCTCCAAAAACGATTGGAATGGAGCCGGGACGACCTCGTCCCGGTCTGGATGGGGCAGCAACGGGCGGCTATTTTTCGACGGGGACGACGATGCCGCGCAGCAGAACGCGTTGGCAGGCGAGAAAGACGACGAGGGTCGGCAGGGCGGCCACAAGCAGCGAGGCCTGAACGACGCCGGGGCCCGAGCGTTGCTG
>JAQUJC010000089.1 GCA_028681135.1 Kiritimatiellia bacterium
AGATCGCGCCCCTTCATATGGCCGTCATGGTGGGCCTTGCCGCCAGGCAGGCCGTTGACATAGAACAGACATTCCATCATGGATGGCAGGTCGCGGTAGCTCATCAGGCAGCCGGGCAACCAGACGGGGGTATCCATCGCCACGCCGTTGGCCTCGGCAAAGGCCGCCAGCTCGGTGGCAATGTCGAAGCGCTCACCGACCCGGCTCAACGTGACCCCTTTTTTGCCAGTGGGATAAATCAGCGATGGCACGCCAGTGCGCGCCAGGGCCCGGGCTTCGCGGAGGGTTTGCCACAGGCCGCCGATATCGTATAGCGACGGGGTTTCGAGAATTTGAATGCCCATGGCTTCGATCATGGGGCGCGGATCGGCGCCGGTCAGGTCGGCCGTAGTGCCGGAGAGTTGGATGCCGTTGCGGTGCATGATGAAGGTGACGGGGGCGTTGTGGACCCGGGCCACATGGAATCCGTTGAGCGAGTGCCCGGCAATCCAGCCGGCATCGCCGGTATGGCACAGGGTCCAGGCGTGGCTGCCATAGGCCGCGCGTTTGCCCAGCGCCTGGCCCACGACCGTGGGGATCATGACGCCCAGGCGCCCACCGTTGAGTTGGGTGCCGCCGGGAACCCAGGCCACATGACCGGGAATATCCAAACCGCGCCGAAAGCTATCAATGACCACCTGTCGGTCGAGATAGCCCAACGTGGCCAATGCCGCAAAGTAGCCGATGGAGGTGTGGGCATTTTCAATCGTAAAATCTGTTGCGGCGTGATCGACCAGTGCCAGCGTGAGCAGCAGCGGTGGAATCATGTCCAGGCCGCCGCCCATATGGTCGACCTCGTTGATCTGGGCCAGCGAGGCCACCGCTTCAATCGCCGTCCGCGCGGACTCGATCTGCAACCCTTCGAACAGCGCAATATCCTCGTCAGCCAGACGCGAAATTTGTTCCACGTCCAGATGGAGGGGAGGGACGGACGACACAATATTGCGGCGCATATAGAGCGAATCGTCTAAAAGGGCCTGATGGCGCTGCTGCTGCTGTTCATAGGGGGAGAAGGTTGTTTTCATAGTGGCTGGATTGTGCCGCAAGGGCGGGGGCGCGTCAACCGTGACCTCGGCTCCTTCCGTTTATGGGAAGTCAGACGATGAGCTACGATTCAAGGGCTTTGCCCCCGACCGGGAGCGCGATTACCAGCCGTCGAAAGCGGCGGCACCCTGGGTGGTCACCGCGCCCCGGGCATCGCTGGACAAGGTCTGAGCAGCAGCATCAATGATGACCAGCTTGGGAATGCCGGACACGCTATATTTTTTTTGAAGCGCTTCTATGGCCCGGCTGCCGAAGGGAATGGCCAGCCAGGGCATGTCATGGCTGCGCATATAAGCGCGCATGGAGGCTTCGTCGCGATCATGCGGAACCAGAATCACTTCGAAGGGCTTGCCTTCAGTTTGAAGCTGCTGGTAGGCCGTTGCCAGCAGTGGGGTAAAGGTCCGGCAAGGCGGACACCAGGAGGCCGAAAAATACAGCCCGATTTTCTTGCCCGCCAGTGTGGCGGTGGATACTTTGCGACCCTTGGCATTGACCAGCCGTCGCCCCAGCAGCTCTTCAAGGGCGGGCGGAATTTCCGCATCAGTATCAGAGGCACCCTGCCTGGTCCGTGATGGCAGGGTCGTTTTCAGACGGCCGATCACCATCTGATCGGCGGGGCTGAGCCGGTTCAGACGAATTTTCATTTTTTCACCATCTGCCCGCTGCAAAATCACCAGATCGAACTGTTGCTCAACAAATGCGGCCTCGATGGTTGCGCCACTGGCGCTGGTCCAGGTCCGCATCTCCTGGGCAGCCGCGCCGCTGGCCACGATCAACCCGCATATTATCCACATCCATTGTCGGTGCATCACAATCCTCCTATGCTGAAATTCTGTGGCCGGAACCGGGCATTTGGCGAGCACAAAATGACAGCAGGGCATCGCCGCAACTCACCGGGCCGCGACAACCACGCATGAACACGGGGGCGTCACGGCTGGCGTCTCGTCCCCCTGCGAAGCTTGCGAAAACGAGGGGGAGCGGGGTAGAATGCCCAGAACTTGAAAAGGAGTCTTCTGTATGACGATTCGCACACGATTTGCACCGAGCCCCACGGGCAATGTCCATATCGGAAATATTCGCGCAGCCATATATAACTGGCTGTTTTCACGTCACATGGGCGGGGCGTTTCTGTTGCGGATCGAAGATACCGACCGGGCGCGCTCGACGCCGGAAGCCGTGCAGACGGTGCTGGATGCCTTGGCGTGGCTGGGATTGGACCACGACGGCGAGCCGCTCTACCAACGCACTCAGCGGCAGCGCCACCTGGAGGTGGCGGAGGAGCTGTTGGCCAAGGGGGCGGCCTATAAAGAGGATAAAGGCGGCACGGGCAAGGGGGAGTGCATCGTCTTCAAAATGCCGGGCCGGGATATCGCGTTCCAGGATGCGGTGAAGGGGGAGATGGCCAAGAAGGCGGAGGACGTGAAGGATTTCGTGCTGGTGCGTTCCGATGGCTCGCCGGTCTTCCATCTGGGCAATGTGGTCGATGATATCACCATGGGTATCACGCATGTGATTCGCGGCGACGACCACGTGGAAAATACCTTCAAGCATCTGGCGATGTATGAGGCAATCGGTGTGCCGCCGCCGGTTTTCGCGCATCTGCCAATGATTGTGAATGCCCAGGGCAAGCCGTACTCGAAGCGCGACGGGGCGGCCTATGTCGGGGAGTTTCAAAAACAGGGGTTTCTGCCCGAGGCGCTTTTCAACTCGCTGGCGCTGTTGGGGTGGAGCCCGGGCGAGGACCGCGAGGTGATGACGCGCGACGAGATGGTGGCATCGTTTTCTCTGGAGCGGGTGCGCAGTGCCCCAAGCCAGTTGGACATGACCAAATTGCTATGGATGAATGGTGAACACCTGAAACGGCGCGGCCACGAAGAAATCGCCGCGGGTTGCCGGGCGGCGATGGAGCGCAACGGCCAGTGGCGCGAGGATATCGATCCGGCCTACTTCCAAGCCGTGGTGGCCTGCATGGGCGAGCGGGTCAACCTCTTTGGCGACCTGGGCCAACAGGCCGGATTCTTCTTCGACGAGGCCTTTCCCTATGACGAAAAGAGCGTCAGAAAGCGCCTGCTTAAGGAGGGCGCACTGGATATCTTGCACGAGGAACTCGCCGTGTTCGAGGGGCTTGAGCCCTTCACGGCCGCGGCCACGGAAGCGGCGCTGCGCACGGTGGCCGAGCAAACCGGGCGGGGCATGGGCGCGCTGGTGCATCCCGTGCGCGTGGCGGTCTCGGGTACCGCTGTCGGCCCGGGCCTTTTTGAAATGCTGGCGGTGATGGGCAAGGAACGCGTCCTGCGCCGTATCCGCCGTACCCTGGAAATCTACGGCGGAGGATAGGTAACGAGATGTACGGGCTCACTCCAGTTTTCCACGCTATGGAAAACGTGTGGCGCATTTTTCCACACCGTGGAAAAAAAGTTTCCACACTGTGGAAAAATCCGGCCGTTTTTTCCACGCTATGGAAAACATGTGGCGCATTTTTCCACACCATGGAAAAAAGTTTTCCACGCTATGGAACAGTGGCGCTGGCGGGGTGCTGCCTGGCGGGGCTGACCGGGTGCGCGAGTATTCGGACGGCGCGGCTGGGAGTGTCGCCGCCGGAGGCGTGGCAGGTGACGGCCTCGGCGTCGGTGGTGGGCCACGGCCCGGAGCAGGTGCTGGATGGGCAGCCGACCACCTGGTGGCGCAGTGGGGGCGATCTGCCGCAGTGGATCACGATGGATGTGGGGCAGGTGGCCATGGTGTGCGGGGTCTTGTTGCAGTGGGAGCAGCCGTATGCCCGCGAGTATGCGGTGCAAACGAGCCTGGATGGTGAGCAATGGGCCGTGGGATTCGAGACCAGCCAGGGCGATGGCGGCTGGGACCAGATTCTGATCGATCCCGTTCGCGCGCGCCATGTGCGGATTCTTGTGAAGCGGGGGGAGGGGGAGGGGGGCGTCGCGTTGTCCGGATTCGATATCCTGGGACTTGACCAGCGTCCGCAGGCGACGGTCGATGGCCTCGCCGCGCCAGTGGCGGGGCTCTTGATGGATGGCAACCCCGATACGGTATGGCGTTCCCCGCGGCCTGACGCCATCCTGGAGCTGGACCTGCGCCGCGAGGTGTCCGTGGGCAGTTTACGGCTGGATTGGGGGACCAACGGGTTTGCGTCCAATGTTGTGGTGGAGGTCTCCACGAATCGCCATGATTGGATGGGGGTCGGCCAGATTCAGTCGCAGGGCGGGGACTTTGATGTGTTGATGTTCGAGGAGGCTGTCGCCGCGCGCTATCTGCGTTTGGCATTCGGCGGGGGAGCCTCGCCCGATGGGATCGAGGTGGCGGATTTGACGTTGCGCGGGGGCGAGGGCGTGGCACGGCCATGGGCCATGCTGGAAGTGGCGGCCTCCCGGGCACCGGAAGGAATCTATCCGGATGTGTTGCGTCGTCGTCCTGTCCACTGGGCGGCCGCCCTCGGCCCGGCGCCAGGGGGAGCCGAGGGCTTGCTGGATGAGTGGGGGACGTTTGCTCCCGATGGCCGTAGCCCGACGCTGGCACCCCTGGTCTTTACTGAAGGCGAGCTGTGGTCGGCGCATCAGGCGCAGACGGTAGACCATTGTCTGGCGGCGGAGGGCGTGCCGTTGCCAGAGACCACCTGGCGTTTGCCGTCGGGCCTGGCGTTGCGGATTCGTGCCATGCCCTGGCCCAACAGCGACCCGCCGGTCACCGTGGTGGAATACGAACTGCATAACGATTCCCTGATGGTCCAAACGGGGCGCCTGGCCTGGGTGATCCGGCCGATCCGCTTGCCGCCGCGTTGGGCGGGGGGGGGGCTGGCACCGATCTTCCGTCTGCGGCGGGTGGATACAGCCGGGGGCTGGCAGGAAGTATGGGCAGATGCCCGGCGCCTCTATGCGGTGCCGACTGCCAGCCTGTCGTTTGGGTGTACGCCGTTCGATCAGGGCGATGTGGCCGAGTTTTTCCTGCGTGGCGCGGCGCCGCCATCCCTGTCGGTGCGCGATACCGAGGGCCTGGCATCGGCGGCGTGGTGGCAGGACTTTCATTTGGCACCGGACGAACGGTCGCGCATGGTCGTGGCGTCTGCCACCCCGGGGCAGGGCCACCGCCGGCGGCGGGAGCTTCTCTGGCCGGATATGGCGGGGGGACGGCGGCATTTTGCGGCGATGTTTGACCGCCACTGGGATGAGGCCACCTGGGCGTGGCGCAAAAAAACAGCGGCCTATGCCCCCAAAATTGCGCGCCCCGAAGCAATGGAGTGCCTGCACGCGCAGGTGGGCTGGCTGCTGGGTTTGCAGTCGGCCATCAATGACGGCGAGGGCGAACGCGTGGAGTCTATTGCCTTCAAAGTTGCGGCCTTGTTGCGCATGGGCCAGACCACTGCCGCGCGCGAGTGGATCGAACGAGTTGCTGCGGGCATGGCTACCGATGGCTGGGTGCCGGCCATGATCCAGGCCGATGGGGCACCCGCCCCACGGCTGGGAACGGAGGGCGATTACGGGTCGCAGGGGCAGTTGGCGTTTATGGTGATGGACTATTATCGCTTTACGCACGATCTGCCATTTCTCCAACGCCATTACCCGGCCATCTACAACAGCCTGATGTGGGTACGGCGGGTGCGCCGGAAGCTGGAGAAAACCGAAGCCGATTGGTCGGGAGAAAAGCGCGACCTGCTGGGGGGCTTGCTGCCGCTGTCGTCCGCCCGCCCTGGCTTTCCGCGTCCCAGCCATGTCTATGCCGATTACTATTGGACCTTACTGGGCTGGAAGGAACTCCGCACTGCCGCGACCTTGCTGGGCAAGGAAGACGATGCGCGAATGGCCGATGCCGCCTATGGGGGGTTCAAGGCGGCGGTCGCCCGCTCCTTGCGAACCCATCTTGAACGGAGGGAGACGGCTTGGCTGCCGGCCGTTGCCGAGGAGGAGCGCGTGGATGCGGCATCCGTCGCTTTACTCTTCTGGCCGTGTGCCGAAACCGATTTGGTCGAACCGCATGAATTGCAAAGCAGCTTGAATCAGATCTACGCGCAATTTCTTGAGCGCGGGATACGCTCCAGCAATCCATTGGCCGAGGCCCACCTGCTGATGCCGTTGGCGGCCTCTGGGCGGGGCGATTATGCGCGCGAAATAGTGTATGCGTTGCTCGACGGTCGTCGCCCGCCCGGCTGGCATGTGTGGCCGCCCGCATCCACCGGCGAGGCTCGCCCGTCGGGGGCCGCTGCCGGTTTCATGCCCAATGTGCGCACCGCTGCGGCCTATGTGTTGGGTGTGCGCGGGTTGGCCGCACGCGAAACCGGGCGCCGACTGGACCTCTTTTCCGGTGCCCCGGCCGAATGGCTGCAGCATGGCGAGGGTTTCCGCGTCTATGGCATGCCTACCGCTTTCGGACCCCTGGATCTAACCGGTAAGTGGCGGAGCGACCGCTTTAAGGTGACGATTGCCGGAGGGGCGCGGCCTCCCGGGGGATACCGGCTCTGGTGGCCGCGGCATGGGATGCCGCTGCGGGTGTTGGCCAATGGATCGCACCGGACCGACTATGATGCCCAAGGCATCGACCTGCCTCACGATTTCCAGGGGACCATCGAGGCGGTCTTCCCTTTTTCAGCGCCTTGGCCGCGAGACCCCTGAGGCAAGTGTAAATATCTCGTTAAGATGCCGGTAGTTCTTGACGCAACAAGCCAAGGCATCCTATGTTGTGACGGTGAACGGGTTGGAGGAGCCGCCCGTTGAGGAAAGTGAGAATGCTATGCAAAACTTGACCAAACGCAACCTGGCCATTCAGATCGCAGACGAAGCCGGCCTGACTCAGCAACAAGTCGCCGACGTGATCCAAAAGATGCTCGACGCCATGACCGAAGCCCTGCGTCAGGGGCAGACAATCGAATTCCGTAAATTTGGCGTGTTTGATGTGCGCGAGCGGCGCCAGCGTATTGGCCGCAATCCGCACAAGCCCGACCAGGTGGTGGTGATTCCCAGCCGCAAGGTGGTCCGCTTCCGCCCAGGCAAGACCATGAAGGAAATGTTTGATTAGTCGGGTGGATTCATCCGGATTCTAATGTGCTGCGCCTGCGTGGGCGTGGCGCCAAAGAGGGGTTTCATGTCGTCTGCTAACCAGCCCGTCCAGGGCATGTCTGATATCACCATGCCTGAGGTGCAGGTGTGGCAGGGACTCGAGCGCGTCGCTCGTGAGGTGCTGGCGCGCTATGGCTTTGAGGAATTGCGCACGCCCGTGGTCGAGTTCGAGACCGTCTTTACCCGCTCAATCGGCGAAACAACCGATGTCGTCCAGAAGGAAATGTATGTCTTTGAAAAGGGCGGACGCCGTCTATGCCTGCGGCCGGAGGGAACGGCTGGCGTGATGCGCTATGCCGCCGGGCTGGGCGCGCAGGAAACCGATGGCGCGCGCTGGTTTTATATCGGGCCTATGTTTCGCAGTGAGCGCCCGCAGGCCGGACGCCGACGGCAGTTCCATCAGTTGGGGATCGAATGCCTCGAGCCGCCTTCGCCGCGGGTCGATGCCGAAATTCTTGCGCTGCAAGTGGCAGTGCTCAACGCGTGGGGGCTGGCAGATTGTACCGTGAAACTCGCCACCCGGGGGGGGGGGATGATCAGCGGCGCGGGGCTGAGGGATTACGCCAGGCCCTCGCTCCCCATCACGCCGCGTTGTGCGAGGATTGCCAACGGCGTATCTCCGAAAATGTCCTGCGCGTCATCGATTGCAAAAATGAGCGCTGCCGGGACATCGTCGCCACTCTGCCGCCGTCAACGGACTTCATGAGCGTGGAATCCCGGGACTATCTGGCCGCCGTGGCCGCTCATCTCGATGCCCTGGGCATCGTCTATTGCCTTGATCCGCGGCTAGTGCGCGGACTGGATTATTACGAGCATACCGTCTGGGAAATCGAAGGCGCGCACCTTGGCGCTCAAAATGCCATCGCCGGTGGCGGGCGCTACCGAATGACCCTGGGCAAGCGCGAGTTGGCTGGCGTCGGATTTGCCATTGGCCTGGAACGGGTCGTGGCCATGCTCCAGGGCTCGGGGCGCGATGAGGCCTTGCGCCCCCCCCCCCCCCCCCTCCCGCGGTGGTG
>JAQUJC010000090.1 GCA_028681135.1 Kiritimatiellia bacterium
GGGGGGGGGGGAGGCGTTCGCCGGTAATAGGGGTGTTTTTGTCGAGGTGGGCGCGGGTGCCGCGGACTTGCAGCACTTGTTTGCGTCCGGGGCAGAGGGGGATGGTTGCGGCATAGCGGCGGTTGCCAAGCTCGATGGAGAAATGCAGATCGAGGGGCCGAGGGTGGTCTTCCAGGCAGAATTCAAAGCGGTGGCCTTGGGCGTCGCGTCGGAAACGGAACACCAACGCGGCCTTGTTGCCGAATGGAAAACGGGCATCAAGCTGCGACCAAGCACGGGGAATATGGGGATTGAGCAGGAGCGCGCCATCGAGCAGGCGCGCTTGGAAGCCGGCAAAATCCTGGTAGGCATTGCGGCAGAATTCGGAGGTGCTCCAGGCTTGAGCCCAGGTGCCGGAAAGGACGAGGTGCCCGCGCTGGCGGGGGATGGCTTCGATGAGTTCACTCATGGTTCCACGGCAGCCCAGCGATAGAATTTGCTCAGCGAGATTACGGGCGAGGCGCGCAGCGAGTTCCGTCTGGCGCTGACGGCAGAGGGCGGTGGTGGCGGGACCGGCATTCCAACCCCAGACGGTGCCGTTGTGATAGGCGGCGTCAAAGTGATACCAGTCGTCGTTGTGGTGGAGCGGATGGAAGTAGGTGTCGTTCGGGCTGAGCGAGGCGATGCCGTGGGGAAAGAGAAGTTCGGAGATGGCATTGGCGACGACCTGCTCGGCGTGCGTATCGTCGAGGAGAGGGGCGATCAGGGGAATGGAAATGACCATGAGCTGGTTGGGACGGACCTTTTCATCGCGGCGGTTGGTCGCGTCGATGCGATCCGCCAACTGGCGAGTCTGGGGATTCCAGAAGCGCTTGAGAAAATGGGTGCGGAGTGTGTCGGCGAGTGTGCGCCAGCGCTGGGCGGCGTCGGGGTCGTTGACGAGGTGAGCGAGGCGTTCGCCGACGAGCAGGGCGTTGTGCCATAGCGCCTGGATATCGTTGGCGCGGTTGCCGCGGGCGGACCACGGGCGCTCGCCTTCGATGCGGGCATCCATCCAGGTGTCCGCGTCGTCATGGGTCAGGAAGCCTTCGGCATCGACGGCGCGTTCGATGGCGCTATCGAGCGCGAGGCGGACCTGGGGATAGGTCTGGTGGGCGAGGGCGAGGTCGCCGGTGTACTGAAGAGTTTCGTAGAGTTCGCGGATGAGCCAGGGGGTGCCATCGGCCGTGTTGTAAATGATATCGGTGGGGCTGCAGACACGGTTGGGGATGCGCCCGTAGGTGGGCGAGGCCGGATCGGTGTCCTGCCAGCGTAGAAAATTAAGGATGACCTCGCGGGCGTCGTCGAAGTGGCCGCTGACAAGGAGGGTGCCGGGGAGGGCGATGAAGGTATCGCGGCCCCAGTTGTGTTTGAACCAGGGCAGGCCGGCCCAGATGCCCTTGCCGAATTGCTCGCTCACCATAAAGAGGCTGGTCAGCTTGGCCCAGGCGACGGCGCGGTCGTAATCGGGATCGCCGGTGGTGAGGCTGGCGCGGAAGAGAAGGTCGGCGATGGCCTCAACGTGGGCGGCGAGGGCGTTCTCGTCGCGTAGGCGGCGGGCGGTAGCGACGGCCTGGGTGGGGTCGGCATCGAAAGCAAGATAGAGCACCAGCTCGCGGGTTTTGTGCTGGGCGACACATGAGAGAGTGGGCTGGCCGTCAACGGGGTCGGCCAGCTCTGAATGGAGCGCGGCGCTGGCGCTGATGGCGCACGTGAGGGGGTGGCCGGCAAAGGTCGCCAGCCAGGTGCCGTCGCGGGAGTCGAGTTGAAGGGTGCCTGCGCCGACATCAAATAGAAGATCGGCTCCGAGCCATTGCGGGCGCGCGGCGTACAGGCGGATGGCGATGGCGCGTTGGCGGTGGAGGATGGATAGCTCGTGGGTGGCCTCCCGGTGGATGTGGCGGATGGCGTGGGGGAGGATGGCGGCTCCGAGGGCCGTCTCATGGGGCAGGCGGCGGGGGCCAAGGCGGGCCGTGAGGTCGCGGAAGAGAGGCTGGCCATCGAGCCAGTAGCCGGTGCCTTTGGCGGTGGAATGGGTGTAGCCTTCAAAGTAGCCCTCGATGGTGTCGCCGTAAAAGAAGTGGGCGGAGTCCCCGGCGGGAACGTGGATGGCGAGGGGGTCAAGTTGGTTCAGGTGTTGGGTCAGCCGTTTCATTATGGACGGGGTTGTAGCATGCGGGCGGTGCGGGGGCAAGACCAAGGGGAGACCAGCACGCCGAACAGCACGCGCTCTCCCTTTCCCGTTGGGATATCATCGGTTCTGTGCTGAAAGGGCTGTTTCGCTGTTTCCGCCACCATCCACCATACCCCCTCCATTCCTTTCGCTCATACCGTGCCGAAAAGGCGGTCGCCGCAGTCGCCGAGCCCCGGCAGGATGTAGCCGCGCTCATCAAGGCGCTGGTCGAGCATGGCCGTATAGATGGTGACATCGGGGTGGGCGGCGTGGAGGGCGTCGAGGCCTTCCGGGGCCGCCAGAATCGTCACAACGGTGATGTTAGTGATGCCGCCCTTGGTTTTGAGCAACTCGACGGCGTGGGCCAGGGACCCGCCGGTGGCGAGCATGGGATCAAGCAGGAAAGTGCGCATGGCCGCGGCGTCGGGAGGGAGCCGGAGATAATATTCGACGGGGCAAAGGGAGGCTTCGTCACGATACACGCCGACATGACCCACTTTAGCGGAGGGGATCAGGTCAAGAATGCCCGTGACCATGCCCAGGCCTGCGCGGAGAACCGGGACCAACAGGATGGGATCGGCCAACTGCTGGACCTCGCAGGGGGCAAGGGGGGTGTGAATACGAACGGGTTGCAGGGGGAGATCGCGCGTGATTTCATAGACGAGCAGATAGGAGAGTTCCTCAAGAGTGGAGCGAAACAGTTTGTTGTCGGTATCGCGATTACGAAGAAGGGCGAGCTTGTGCTCGATGAGGGGGTGGTGGAGGACCGTGATGTTAGCGCTCATGTGGATGAATCTCCATTTAGAGAATCTCTATCAAATGGGGGGGGGGGGCGACAACCTTCAATATCCAACGTACCAGGTCGCGGAATTGGGGAGCAGAAATTATAGGCCAGAGGCCAGCGATCAGCAGCCGGGACGAGTGTTTTCAGATTAACACAGAGTGAAGAGGAAAATGGGTCAAAATCCACTAGTGTCCGGGTATAACTAGAACAGCTGCAATTGGTTAGAAAATCCATTATTTTTCTTCTGCAGTTCATGTTCTGTAAGTACATCCACCAGAGGAACTTTCTCAAAAGCGTGAGTGGATAAAATCCGGAGAATTCTGTGTAAACTGGTGACCAAATGGAGTTGTTTCTTCAAAATCGCGACTTGCACATAAACGCATACCGCGACCCAGACCTGGATCTTTACAGCGTTGGCCGAGTTGCCAAAGAAGCGCTTAATACGCAGGTGTTGTTTGATCCATTTGAAGAATAATTCGACCTGCCACCGGCTTAGAGCCGGGCAATCGATGCCGCAGGCAAATCGAAATGATTTGTCAGGAAGACAAAATATCGTTTGTTGTGGGCATCATAGAATCGAATGCGGCGCAGGTGCTCGGGGTAGTTGTTGCGGCTGTGCTCAATCGCAAGAGAGATAATCTGATCCGAGCGCACACCTGTATCGGGTTCATTCGCGAGGGAGCGCATTCGAAGATAGCGCATATTATTTCTTGAGCGGATCACAAAGTACGCTCCGATTTGGTTCATGGCATACAGCCGTGAATAATCCAAATAGCCTCGATCCATCACGTAGAAGGAACCAGCTTCAATCGGGATCTGTTCCAAGGCATGAGCATCATGCATCTTCCCGTCACTGATATGAATAAAGGCAGGTATAGGGCCTCGAATATCTAATAGGGTATGCAGTTTGACTGCGCCTTTTGTCCGGCAAAAGTGAGCCCAGCGAAACAAACTCAAACATAAGGAAATCGTTGTTGAGTCTAAGGCGTAGACTGTCGCATCTAAATCCACAGCCAAAGGCTCATTTGCATATAACTTGCGCGCACGAACAATCAACTGCTGGGCTAAGGCCGAAAAGATACGACAGTCGCGATGCTCATTGGCATCAGCCAGTGTGCTGCGGCAAACGACTCCGCGAAATCCCAGGTGGTAAAGACGCTCGGGGCGGGCGCACAAGCAGTCAACAATATCGCGGAGACTATCTCGACCGGTCAGTTGGGCATATGCCATGCACAGAAACTGATCCCAGCATGTGAAAGACTTGACCTTGTAGTTGCCCTCATACCGCTTGACGCATCGGGCAAACTGCTGAGGGTGAATCGACGTCATAATCTGGCTGAAGATGGGCTGTCCTGTGTTCATCTTGCCAGCTTAGAGCCGAAAATGAACGAAGGGAAACAAGATGACCAGAGTTCAAATCGCTCACACCATTTATCAGGCGCATTATCCTCTATGAGTGTGCGTTACAGGCATTCAAAGGCAAAACATCCGGACACCAGTGGTCAAAATCCTTAACCTGAATAATTCACGCTAAAGCGTGGATGACAGCCGAAGCCAGCGATGGAATACCCCCCCCCGCCGCTCCATACCATCGCCGCCTTTTCCGCGCTGTCCCCCGCGCAAAAAGCGGATCATTCAAACTGGTGGAGGCTCGCGGTACTGTTTAGAACATTCTATGACCCGGAGTATGCCAAGGGTTGCCGAAAGTAGAAGCCCTAGACTTCCCCCCTCGCGCCGCCTCCCTTTGCCCCCCTTGCGACGGCCTTGCCCTCTTTGTGCGACGCTTCGCGTCGCTCGGGATACGCGATGCCCGCACTCCTTCCACGCGCCATCGCTTTCGCTCCCTCGCGGCGCGTTGCGCCACTCGGGACACCGCCCCGGCTCCGGCCACGGCCCCGCCGCTCACGCGGCTGGGCGCGGCCTGCGCACGGGGCTGGGCACCTCGCCGCCGTCATCCCGACACACTTCGTGGGCGGGATCCACGGCTGGGCTCGGGTTGAACTCGCTCGCTGATGCTCGCTCGCCTCTGCCTCGGCCAAGGGCCTCGGCGAAAAGATCGGCGGGGTTCACCACGCTTTCAGCGTGGTTCTTCGCGGCGTCCTGCCGCGCTCTTCTGCCCTGCGGGCTTCGGGTGGGGGCGCGCGCGGAAATGCGGTACGCGGCACGCCGCCGCGAATAGACAACCCCGCCTCCGATCCGCACTCGTCCCGACACATTCGTGGTCGGGACTCGCTCACGCGCACCGTTCAAATCCGCCGAAACCGGCGAATTTCCAACGGTGCTTGTCCGTCCGCGCCTTCCGAGACCATTTTTCGGGCTTTTTCGGGCGCTTTGGGGCCTATAATGGCCCCCGCGCCCTCATTTCACCCTCAAAACGGCCTCCGCAGGCGCTGCAAGGCCGCCTGCAACTCGCCCCGAGTGTTCCGCAAGGCGAAAAACTCGGGGCCACTTGCTTTTCGGCGTCCTCCTGCCAGGCGCGGACTCAGGACCGCGCCCGGCACCGTCCCGACCGCGCAAGCGCGTTCGGTCCTGGGGTCGTGCCTGTCGGCACTCCGCGGTTATGATCTCTCAATCTCCGGAGTATATTTTTTTAAGCCCCAGTAAATCCTCGCTTCGCACGCAACGCCCCCTTCGCACCTGAGAGCGCGAACAATCCCCAACCTCACGGCCAGAAAATGGCCGCGCCACTACGCCGCACCCGAGGCGATTGCGGCTGAGGGCGCTGTCCGCCACAGGCGGACACCATTTTCTAGGCCGCTTCGGTCGGTCGCGCTCTACGGTGCTCAAAGGGCGCCGCGTGCTCCGCTCAACAGCCCTCGGAGAACAGCCCCGTGCGCCAGTGGCGCACTCAAAAACAGCCCAAAATGAAAGTTTTTCCATAGTGTGGAAACATTTTTTCCATAGCGTGGAAAAATCGCGAAAAAGTTTTCCATACTGTGGAAAACTCGGAACACCAGAGACTTTGGACTGCCTTCAGGCTTGTTCTAATGCGATATAAAGTCTACACTTGCGGCCATGATTACGACCGATGAACTGTTTGGGGGTTTTTCGAAAGAACACTTCTCGGAGATGATAGGGTGAATACATAAATATATTCCTATTAGTCCTCCCCAGTGAGGCCATTTCTCCGAGTACTCAAGTGTGAAGGCAAGCTGCTATGGAAATAGATGACGTGCTACTCACAATGTGTGCGGGCGAAGATGCCGAGGCAGAGGAGGCTTTCACCTGGCTTTTTCATAACTATTGGGAGGAAGTACTCCGGGTTCTGAAGGTTAGAGGGACCATCTGTGGCCTGAATCTCAGCGAAAAAGAAACCGCCGTAAGTAAAGCTTTCCAAGAGCTTTGGGGTATGGCCCGAAATGGTAAAATAAAGGACACGGGAAAAGACCCGCGAGCACTCCTTCATATAATTTCTCTACGCAGAGCGACGGATCTTGTCCGAAGAAATACGGCGAGAAAGCGCCACATGACACCCGAAGAGTGGGAGGGGTTCGTTGACCAAGTTAAAAAGGATTCGTCATTCAATTCCCAGTGGCGGTTGCTGGAGATCAGGGGGCTTGCGCAAGAGGTTATAGCTGATTATATGACCTGGATGGACCAACAGAAGGGCGTCTGCCGCCGAACAGCCATGGTTATGGCTGAATTTCTTCCGGATCTCGCTACTCCCAAAGAGATACATGAAGAACTATGCAAAAATATGAATCCACCGCCTACATATGAATCCGTCAAGAAGGCCAAAACTGATGTGCTGAAT
This sequence comes from Kiritimatiellia bacterium, assembly GCA_028681135.1. GTDB lineage: Bacteria > Verrucomicrobiota > Kiritimatiellia > CAIQIC01 > Lenti-01 > JAAZFE01. Next base: position 6,730 of record JAQUJC010000090.1, read on the forward strand.
AAGTTTAAAGCGGCGATTGAATCGAAGTACGAAGGGTTGTGGAAATCATGAATGAGAATGATGAAAAGGCATTGATTGCACTTCTCGCCACGAAACTGCATCCAGATGCGCAGGGGGATCTTTCCCGTGCGGAAATCAAAACCTTTCTTGAGAAAAGCGAGGGCATTTTAGACGAGGAGCGTGCGGTTTTCGAAGCCATTGACCCACTTGCGCTCATTCGTGAGCAAGAGTCTGGCCCAGCACCAATCCCCTTTCCGGCGAAAAATGATTATGAAGATTTGCCGAAGGCGTCCGGCTTTTACCGTGGTGGCGAGCAGAACAATGCTGCGCAGGACACGCGTGAGAGCATTAACAAGAAGCGTGCAGAGATTAGAAAACGCCTACAGATAGAGAATGACGAATCAGGAAGTCCGGCGAGCAATGATTAGTGTCAGAATTGAAACACTCTGTGAGGATATCCGAAAGACGCTGGGCTGCACGGCCCTCCCGGTCGATCCGAAAGCTATCGCACAGCAAGAGCGAATTCTCCTTGAACCGGACGATTACGGCAACGGATTCGACGGCCGTATCGAGTTCCTTTTGCCCGAGCGACTTTTTGTTATCTACTATCAAGCGGAGTATGTCCAGGTGTCAGAAGTTCGGGTTCGCTTCAGTCTGGCTCACGAACTTGGTCATTTCTACATTGATTCACACCGAGAAGCACTGTGCCAGGGTTATGCCCATGACTCTGAGCAGGGGCTGATGGCAGATAAACAACGTGAACGTGAGGCGGACTCTTTTGCCGCAAGCTTACTAATTCCGCGCAACGAGTTGGATCGTCGCATGGGGAGTATGCGCTTCATGGACATGGGGCAGATCGTGCAAATGGCAGACGACCTACAGGTGTCGGTCCCCGCAGCTGCAATTAGGTACTTCGGATATGCAGAAGAGAAGTGCGCAGTTATCCTTTCGAAGGACGGTAAGGTGAAATGTCACCTTCCTTCCGATTCCATGCGGGAGATCGGCCTAGCTTTCATGAAACCTGGCACCCAGTTACCGCCAAAATCGGCAGCTCGCAGGCTACTCCAAACCGAATCCTCCCGGGAAATTCAGGGCATTGAATCCACGACCAATGAGTGGTACCCCCAACGCACCTATAACACTCTTCCTTTGTACGAGGACTCGTTTTCCCTCGGATACGATGGCCGAGTACTCACGTTACTTTCTGTCTGGAAAGCCTAGTGGCCGAGACTCAGATAGTTCCTACAGTAGCGGCAGTTCTTCATTAATATAAGATATCACTGCTGTCCGGTTTAAAACCCCTGTAAATACAGCTGATTATCGTCGTCGCGCATCGCCGGAGAGCATGGGGTTAAGGAAAGAGCCTGTAGAATGGGGGTTTTCTCGAAAAGCGTGATGCTCA
>JAQUJC010000038.1 GCA_028681135.1 Kiritimatiellia bacterium
ACCTCCGACGAGTAATGAAGACCCATTCTCGGCGGCCACAGGCTATGGACAACTCGCCAGGCCGCTGGCATAATGAAGCAAGCAAATGGAGAACCTGAAGCTGTCTTAAACTTCTAAAAAACTGGCTTCGCTATCGGGACCACCCCTGTTGTATTAGTTAATAAAAGTATTAAGGGTCAATTTAAGAAGACAATTGCATAACAACCGGACCTTACGCGCCGTAAGCGGCGCGACGGTGACCCATGACGTTTGGCAAAAGAAATATGAACAATAAATGGCCAGCATATAGAGTTGTTGGGTTGGCGAGTGGCGCACTCACAACCATCGGCTTTATTGGCCTATGGCTATCCAAACTCATCCGTGAACATCAAGGCCTTACCGAACGACAGTTTATGGACACGACCGGAGGAAGCATAGCCACCTATACGCTCTCAGCATTCTTTGTGATCGGGCTCCTCTTTCTATTCCCCATTTCAATCTATTTACAGAAACGAACAGGCCCGTCCCTGCCGGGGCCGACCGTTTCTAAATGGATCGCATGGCCAGTGAAAGGACTATTGGCACTACTCCTCATCCTGCTAGTTTTCATTATCATCGGAGTAGCAATGGACGGCGTATTACAAAAATGATAATTCAACAAAGTAGGGATTAGTAGCGTGCGAAGCCACGCTGCAATCCCGGGTTGAACAAGCCCCCGGGGGGGACATGTATTTTGCTCGTGGGGCGGTAGCCGGTACGGGCGATCAGGACGGCTGACCGCTTCCAGTGGAGTCGGAGGAGATATGCCGGGGATCACAAACGGGATGCTCAGGGACATGGGCCACATATCGGGGGCCGGTTGGGAGGGCAAATGCCAGCGGATTGCTGCACACCGGGCATAGCGGGGCGGGCCGACGCGCGGGACGTCGGAAAGGCAAGCAGGCATGGACGAGGGCGATCATGAGGCGGCGGGGTCACCTACAGGGAAAAGCATCATCCCACCCCAAAAGGGGGCCTATAATGTATAATTCTGTTTGGGAGGGCAGAGTCGGATGTGATGAAAATGGGCCATGGCGAGAAGGTTGCGATGGCTTAAAAAAGGGGAATAAAAGACCCTAAACTGGCTGTTTCGCGCAGAAATAACGGTGAAATTTGAAAATACACAAAAAACCCGCAAAATATGCCCATGAGGCCATTTTGCGGATTAAAAAGAGCCTCTGGGAGGAGCACCCAGAGGCCTGTTTTTTCTATTTACAGCGTAAAACCAAGGCTTGCGATAAGGCTCACGTCATTCCGGTCGATATCGGCGGCCGGCTGGCTGTCATATTTATCCTGCAAGACCAAGCGCAGCGAAATCAGTTTTGTGACAGAGGCTTCGATCCCGATTTCGGCATTGAGAAGATACCGGTCAAAGTCTTCTGCTTCGGGGATATATTCCGCAGACTGCCAGATTTTGGCGGTTTCGGAAATCTGGCAGGTATAGCGCTCGCCAAAACGAATGCCAAGATAGTCGTCCGTGACACTGTCCACCTCTTCCCAGAGATAAGTCGGTCCCACTTCCATCGAGAGTTCACGTTTCTCAGTTTTGAAGAGATAGACACCCACACTGGGACCCACATTCACCCGATAGTCGATTAAGGCAATGTCGTCATACAGACCAGCGGCATCGATGGACGCATACGTCCTCGGACTGAGGGTTTTCTTCAAACTTCCATAGATTTTGGCATTTTCGACGGTCTTTTCATCGACGTCATCGACCGTGCTCTCGCCATAATTGCCTTCGATGCCGGCCAGGATGGAGCCCAGACCCTCTTTTTCGCCTTCAATCGTGATGGTGGCGTTCGCGGAAAGCGTCTCACTGTTTCCATCGGTCAGGGTGACACCGGCGGCAACCGTTGTTTCCAAGCCTTTGTGAGCTTCTTCGACCGATTTTGCGGCTGTGTTTTTATTCGCAGCCGATGCGGAACCCGCGATAGCCAAAATCATCATAAAAATGAGTATTTTCTTCATTGTTTTCTCCTTATCTTGAGTTTTGTGCGATTATTCAGCAGCCTTTTCTTCTACATTCTGTTCTCGGCGAAGTTTGTTGATCCCCTTCACCACCATAAATACGGCAATGGCCACAATCAGAAAATCAAGTGACGTCTGAATAAAGGAGCCGTAGTTCACGGTTATGGCTGGCACTTCAGCCCCGGCGGCATCCACAGTAGCCGCCTTCAGCGTATAGCCCAGATCGGTGAAGTTGACACCACCCAGCAGCAGGCCAATCGGCGGCATGAAGATATCCGCCACCAGCGATGCCACAATTTTTCCGAAAGCTCCCCCGATGATGATGCCGACGGCCATATCCACCATGTTGCCCTTGACGGCAAACTCCTGAAATTCTTTTCCGATGCCCATATAGTCTCCTTTGCTTATCTCTCTCAGCCAATGAAAGGGAGACAAACTCTACCTTCTCAACAAACTATGTCAATTCTTTCAGCCTCACTTGAGATTTTGATTCATGTGAAACATCGTCGGTCTCTTTTTGTAAGACCACGACTATGCCTCACTGCTCCCACTCATGTAAGGCCCCCGGCGGAACGCTTACGTTGAAATACAAAATAACGAATGAGGCTCTTTTTTGTATTTTCCACACCGTGGAAGATTTGCGGTTAGTTTTTCCACACTGTGGAAGATTTGCCGTTAGATTTTCCACACCGTGGAAGATTTCTTTCCACAGTGTGGAAAAGGTCACGGTGGCTGGGCTAAAGTTCGAAGGTATCCACCGGGCATTCGGGCAGCGATTGGAAGAACACCCGCCCGTACCATTTGGTCAGCAGGCGTGAATCCAGCACGACCACAATGCCCTCGTCTGTCTGGGACCGAATCAGACGCCCGAATCCCTGGCGGAACTTCAGCACCGCCTCGGGCAAGGAATACTCGCGGAACGGATCGCCGCCCCGCTCTTTGATTCGGCGCAGGCGGGCCGCCACCACCGGGTGGTCGGGGACTGCAAATGGCAGGCGGGTAAGGATGACATTGCTCAACGCTTCACCGCGCACATCCACCCCCATCCAAAAGCTGTCGAGCCCAAATAAGACATAACCGTCATTCTGGCGAAATGTCTCCAGCATGGCCCGACGGGCCAGGCCCTGGCCTTGGGCCAGTAGCGTTAGCCCGGCTTCCGCCAGTGGCTCGCGCAGGGCCTGGGCCGTGCGCTGCAACAATTCGTTGCTGGTGAACAAGGCAAACGCCTGGCCGCGCGTTTTCAGCGACCAGTGCAGAACGCCCTGGGCCACTGCTGCCGAAAACGCGTCCTTATCCTTCGGCTCGGGTGCATTGGTTGCCACATGCAGTCGCATTTGGCGGGCATGGTCAAAAGGCGATCCCAGACAGCGCATGCCGCACTCTGTCCCGGCTCCCAGGCGGTCCCGGCAATACTCTAATCGCCCCCCGACGGCCAGCGTCGCACTGGTCAGAATCACACTGCGCAGCGCACCAAACAGGCTGCCGGCCAGAATGGGCGCCACTTCGATCGGTGCGGAATGCATCACGGGTTGGCGCCGCTTGCCCTCGCGTGAAATCCAATAGACATGGTCCTTCTCCAACTGCCCCAGATAGGCCTCCAGCGTATGCTGCAACATCACGGCCCGCCCGCGCAATCCGCGCAGTTCCGACCGTGAATCGTCGTCGCGATCTTCCAACTCCTCGCCCAGAAGCCCGAGCCGACTTGAGAGTTCCTGCAACAGGGCGGGCACCTCGGTCTCTACCGCCAGTGGCGCGGGAACGACCTTAGTTGTCACGTGGGCGGTCAACCCCGCCGCCTGGGGCACCGTATGAAATAGATCGGCCACGGTATCCCATAGGCGGCTGACCGTCTGCGCCGCGGGCCCCGCCCGCAGGAATCCCAGCAGCCCCTTGCCACTTTCGGGCACATAGAGCCGGCGCAGCAAATGCTCGAACACATAGGGCGACAGCCGGATGCCCAGATGGTCGCTGGCCGTGTCCTCGACTGTGTGCGCTTCGTCCATGACCACGGCGGCCACATCCGGCAAAAAATTCGCCCCCTGGATGCGCAGCGCCAGATCAGAAAACAACAAGTGATGGTTCGCCACCAGCACATCGGCATCTTGCATGCGGGCCCGGGCACGCTGGAGAAAGCACGACCCTCGCGCCGGGCACTTGGCCCCCATGCAATTGCCCTGCTCCGCGCAAACGGCCGACCAGGCCTCTGGCAAGGGCGGGCGGCTCATTTCCTGGACGCTGCCGTCTTCGGTGGTGTCTGCCCAGGCGCGGATACGTTCCACGTCCTGCGCCACGCCATCGGGGAACAACTCGCGCTGGTGATGATGGGCACGGGCCAGCCGCCGCCGACACAAGTAATTGGATCGCCCCTTCACCAGCACGGCGCGGAAGGGCACGCCCAGCCGCTCCTTCAACACCGGAATATCCTTCCCCACCAACTGCTCCTGGAGAGAAATCGTGTGGGTGGACACCATGACGCGCTTACCGGCGCGCTTGGCATAGAGAATCAATGGCACCAGATAGGCCAAGCTCTTGCCGACGCCGGTTCCGGCCTCGACGATCAGGTGGCTGTCGGATTCCAGCGCCTCGGCCACCGCGCTAGCCATCTCGACTTGCTGGGGCCGGGACTCATAGTCAAAATCGGCCAGCCCCCCTCCCCCCAACGCCCCATCGGCACGGAAAAAGCTGGCGGCCACCTCGCGCAAACGACGCCCGTCGGCCACCGAACCCTCTTGAAGTGGAGCAATCACGCCATTCCCACCTGATTGGGGCCGCCAGGGGCGGCTTCCACACCTGGCGGCACGGGGCGTTACGGCGTTGTTACAGCGGACTCGGCGTCTGCCGCTTCGTCCGGTACGGTCACGGCCTCAGCCGCATCACCGGCTTCCTCGTCCCCCGCCAACGCTTCGGCGGCGTCGGCCGCGTCTGCCAAATCCCCCTCCAGCTTGATCATCGCTTTTTCGCGCAACTCGCGAATATACGCATTATTAATATCCGTTTGCGCCTTAGTGCGCAACTGGGCTTGCAGACGATTCTGGACGTCCTCGAAGGGAATGACGGTCTCCTCCTGCTCGCCATCTACCCGGATGACATGAAAGCCCACCGGGGATTCCACCACATCGCCAATCTCGCCAATAGCCTGCGAGAAAACCGCGTCTTCAAAGGCCGGGGCTTCGCGTCCACGCGGAACCACGCCCAGCGCCCCACCACGACTACGGCTGGCGCACTGCGACACTTCGCGTGCCAAGGCTTCAAACTCCGCGCCTTCCAAAATGGCCTTGCGGACCCCTTCGGCTTTGGCGCGCGCATCCATTTTCGCCGCGTCATCTGCATCGCTGTCCACCCGGATCAGAATATGTGAAACCGTGCGCCCTTCCGGGATGGTGAATTCCTCGAGATTCTCATCATAAAACTGACGCACGACTTCATCCGTGATGGCGGCATGGGCTGCCGTGACCTGATCTTTGACCACCTTATTTTTGAATAAATCCAGTCGCAGATTATTTTCCAACTCTTCCATGGAGAGGTTGGCCGCGGCGAGCAACATAACCAGCGAATGGCCTTCGCCCAGGCTCTTTTCCAAATCCGCTTTCCCCTGTTCAAGTTCCTCGCGGGAAATCAGGACGCCCGAGCGTTCCATTTCCGCCTTCACCAATTGACGCATCACCAGGTTGTCAACCGCTTGCCCCAGGATACGCGCTTGAATTTGCTGAATCTGTTCCGGCGGGGTGTCCTGCGGAACATGTGAAAACAACCGTGCCGCTTCGCGTTGAATCTGCCCCTGTGTAATGCCAACCTGGTCTACCCACACCGCCACTTCATCCGCCTTCAATTGACCCGGCGTGACCACTTGAGTCTCTTTTTTGCCACACCCCGCCATCAAGACCATCCCCAACGTCAATATGCTGATCCATCCGATTGCTCGTTTCATGTGCCGGTTCCTTTCGCCTAGCTTAAAATCAATTTGTCCTGTTCATTTTCTTCTGATTGTCCTGAATTGCAAGTTCCAAAAGTCGATTCCCGGCCGAGCACTTGTCCGCCGTCGTTGCGCTTCGCGCCCGTGGCACACCATTTCGCAATAAATCAGGCCGCCGCACGCCCCCGCGTGGACCGCCAAACCATCAGACCGGAGCGGAGCGCGCCAACCATTTTCGCGCCATCCGCAGCATGGACTCCTCGTGGGTCAGCTCCTGTAACCTGCGGATATTGATCCAGCGCAGCTCATGCGATTCCTCGCTGAGCCGGAATACATGGCTGCCCATCGCCCGAAAAACGGTACGAAAATCCCAATGAAAGTGCTCCGGCTCTCTGCCGTAGGGCGGAATGCGATGAACATCGATGTCAAAGAACCCCGTGTCTTCCTGAACCAAATCCATCAGTCCGGACTCCTCTTCTGCCTCACGGCGGGCCACCCGGACCACATCTGAATCGCCGTCGGCATGACCGCCCAGTTGAATCCACAGGCCCAGCTTTTTGTGATGCGTCAACAGCACCTGGGTTCCCGCCCGATTCACCACCCACGCCGACCCCGTGACGTGTCCCGCACTGCGTTCGCGGTTGAACGCATCGGGCTCGGACGTTAGAAATGCGATAAATCGCTCAGCGATGTCCACCTCTTCGGGCCATCGCTGGCCGTAGGCCTTCACGTTCTGGATGATGTCGTCGCGATCCATGGAGTGCGTGGCACCGGCTCCGACTGGCCCGGCGTCAGGTGCAGGTCAATACACCTCGTCGTAGTACTCCTCCACCGGATATTCGATCTCATAGCCGTCCTCATCGAGTGGCGGCAGCAAGCCTTCCGCTACGAGCTGGGCATCGCGATCCGCCGTCAGTTGAACCGGCAACGGCGGCAGGCCCTGGCGGATAACTTCCATCTGGTAGTCCTGCAAATGGCGCTCTAATTCTTCGCCGGTATAAATGGGTTTGGGCACTTCGACCGGTTTCTGACGCGCCAACATGCGCTGACGCCGCCGCTCGGCATAGGACAGCCGCCGTTTCTTCGCCTCTTCCATCCGAGTTTCCCGCTCAGCCGATGTCAGCACCTGCGAGCCCGCCGTTCCGCTCATCCGCAACACGACGACCTCATCCCCTTTTTTTAGAACCGCCTCCTCCTTCGCGTAGTCCACATCCAGCAGCTCGACACCCTCTTCACTCTCCCCCACGATCAGCGAGAAGTAGCGATTGTCCTTCTTGTCCACAATCGCCGCGCGCATGGCCCCATCATCTTCTTCGTAAATCCCCGATAAAACCATGGTGGCCGCAAAAGATTCCTGCACCGGAATCACTCGCTCCGGCGGCGGAATATCGGGGGGGGGTGTCCCAAAGGGCTGGCGGTCCAGAATGATCTGATAGTCCGCCAGGGTCCGCGGGACTTCCGCGTGAACCGCCGTGGCGGCCACCCAAACGCAACCCAGACAGATGACGAACAATTTCATGGAACATCAGCCTAGCGAATGCCTGCGGCGCGCGCAATGTCCTTTTGGCGGCGCCTGCACGGCGACTTACAGCAAGCCAAAGGCCTCTGCAAACGCCTTCTTCACGTGTCCCTTGATCAGGACCAGGTGGTTGCCCAGCGGCTCACGCATCAGCTCGGCCAGGGCCGCACTCGGCACCCGCACCTGGACCTGCGACCGGCACAAATGCTCGTCATGGTGATTTTCAAGCAACGACCCCTCCGCCCCCCACCAGCGCTCCATTTCCGCCCCGCCGAGACGCAGCAGTGTCACTGGACCCGTCGGGAACGACCCCGCAATACCAATGCCCTGGCCGGACTCAAAGTGTGACATCATGCGGTGCGCCTCCACCAGCCCCAAAGGGACGGTGCAATGCGCCAGCAGGATGAGCCCCTTGGCCAGGTCCATATCGGACGGATTCGCCATCCACCCCACCCGCCCCGTCAAATGCCACAGCCACCGCAACAGAATAATCGACGGGATATCGCCTTCGCAGCCGGCCGATATGCCTTCGTCCGCTAGCCGCGAAAGCGCCACACAGCCCGTGGCCCCCTCCTGCTGCAGTAGATCGAAGCAGCGAACCGTGACCGCCGATAAGCGGTAGCGTTCCACTAGCACCTTGAGGCCGCGATACACCCCCACCGATCGCGCGAAATCTTCCGCCGCCGCCCCGTCCGTAGATGCCGCCCGCTCCCAGGCCTCGAACTCCGGCCCCGCTTGCGGAGCCGGGTCCTGGGCCATCTGCGTCCGCAGTTCGTCCATTTCCAGCGGAATCACCTTAACGCCAAAACGCTGCGCCACCACCTCCGCCCCCTGCGAACTCGCCACCAACCACTCGGAACTCTCTCCCACCACCCCCAGACGCTCGGATGCCAACCGTTCCCGGGCCTGGAGACAACCGGCCGTTTGCTTGATATCGGCCAGCGTAGATCCATCCTGGGGGCCCCGCAACAAGTAGATTCGCCCTTGCCCGCCCTCCTGATGCACCTGCGCCAGAATTTCCAGCGCGGCTGGCAGCGAGTTATGGCGCGGATGGGCAATCAGTAGCATGGGCCCCCCCCGCCCCTGTTGGATGCGAGACCGGTAGCGGCGGATCACGTCGCGCTCGACTCCGCCCGTTTGGATGAAATGGAAGGCCACCTGCTCCCCATCCGCCACCGCCCCGTCCGTACGCCGCCCCCCCGCCTCCCGCAAGGCCTTCTCGATATCCCCCAGCAAAAGACTCAATTGTTGACGGTCGTGCAGACTCGACGCCATTGGGATGTAAAGAAAACTCATCTGGCTAGGGCTCCTTTGCGTTGGCCGTACGGTACATGGTTTTGCCCGCTTCGGCAACAGCAGACTTGAAAGCCCCCCCGATTTATGGTTGAAGCAAGACCGTCCCACGCCCCGGTAGCTCAGTTGGACAGAGCGGCGGTTTCCTAAACCGTAGGTCGGAGGTTCGATCCCTCTCCGGGGTACCACGTGCGCTATAGGCCCCCACGCCCTCGCAGCGCGGGTGAATCAGGCAGGAACCCGCCATCCGGAAAATCCTGCTTATCCTGTCATAATAATGCGGTTTTTCAGTCCCAATTTCCTGCTTTCCTGATTTCCAGATTCATTCACTAAAGGGGTTCGCGTCCGGCCAGGGCGATGGCGCTAACACTATTTTCTTTATGCGCGTCGAGTCCTATGTATACTCTCTTTACAGTAAACAGACTGAACGCATCCAACTTCAGCCATTGGGTTGCTCATGAACGTATCAACCAAAGGACGCAACAATGAAACTAAAGATGATGATATGCACATTATTTCTTGCATTTAGTTCAGTGCTTTTAGCCGCAGAAGACTATCAACTTAGCACTCATGTTCTGGATACAACTCTTGGCAAACCAGGGCAAGGGGTTGTCGTCACGCTAGAAAAACGAAATATGAAAGGGGAATGGGTCGTCGTTGGAAGTAAAACAACCAATGAAGATGGTCGTATTGGTTCATTCTTGGAACGCGGAGAAGCGGTATCTCATGTTGGAGTATATCGTTTTACTTTCCAGTTAGCGAACTACTTTCAAAAGCAAGGCAAGACGACAGTATTTCCGGAAGCGGTCATCATCTTCAACATTGACAGCGACGAGCACTATCATATCCCGTTAGTCGTGACCCCTTACGCGCTTTCGACATATCGTGGGAGTTGATCGAAAACGAAGAAATTGGCTTACGTCAGAATCAGAGCAGAGTTAAGCCATCATAAATTCTGGAGAAAGCTATGAGTAAGAAATCAACTCCGCATGTTGTAATTGTTGGCGCAGGCCCCGGCGGTCTGACGTGCGCGATGATTCTGGCCCATCGCGGTGTTCGGGTGACGGTCCTGGAGGCTAAAGAGCAGGTGGGCGGGCGGAATGCCGCCATCCGTCTGGGCCCCTACACCTTCGACACCGGCCCCACCTTCCTGATGCTGCAGCAGATTCTGGATGAAGTCTTCGAAGAGTCCGGCGCCACCACCAACGAGCTGCTCGATGTGCACACGCTGGATCCGATGTATCATCTGGTCTTCAGCGACAAGGCCATGAAGGTCACGCCCAACCATGAGCAGATGAAGGCAGAAATCGACCGATGCTTCCCGGGAAAGGGTGAACGGTATGACCGGTTCATCGTGCAGGAAAAGGAGCGCTTCAAGTTTCTCTACCCCTGCCTGCAGAAACCCTATCACCGCTTCCTCACGCTGCTGCATCCCGATGTTCTCCGCGCGCTGCCACACCTGGCGTTGGGCAAGTCCCTCTATGATGTCGTGTTCGACCTGTTCGGCGACGAGGACCTGGCGCTGTCCTTCACGTTCCAGTCGAAATATCTCGGCATGTCCCCGTGGGAGTGCCCCGGGCTATTTTCCATGATTCCCTATATCGAACATGGCCTGGGCATCACCCATGTGACTGGCGGCCTAAGCCGCATCTCCGACGCCATGGCCGAGGTGGCGGCCCGGAACGAGGCGGACATCCGCTGCTCCGCGCCGGTCAAGCGGGTGCTGGTCAAGAACGGAAAGGCCTGCGGAGTAGAGCTGGAGGACGGTGAACGCATCGACGCCGATGACGTCGTTCTGAATGCGGACTTCGGCTATGCAGCGACTCACCTCTTCGATCCGGGCATCCTCAAGAAATACACCCCGGAAAAGCTGAAGAAAATGAAACTCTCTTGTTCCACCTACATGCTGTATCTCGGGACGGACAAGGAGTGGGATCTTCCGCATCATGCCATCTATTTTGCAAACGACTATCGCGCGAATGTGGAAGGCATCTTCAAGGGCGACAAGCCGACCGACGATATTTCGTTCTATGTGCGCAACGCCTCCGCCACCGATCCGACGCTGGCGCCCGCCGGTCACTCCGCCATCTATGTGCTAGTTCCGGTGCCCAACACGCGGAGTGGACTCGACTGGTCGGAAGATAGCGGATTCCGCGAAACTGTTCTCAATGCCCTGGAGAAGCGGGCGGGCATGACCGGAATCCGCGACCATATCCGGGAAGAGAAAATCCTGACGCCCAACGACTGGGACACGGAATACGGCGTCTATGACGGCGCCACGTTCAACCTGTCCCACAATCTCGGTCAGATGCTCTACCTCCGCCCCCGGAACGAGTTTGAAGAAGTGAAAAACTGCTATCTGACCGGCGGCGGCACGCATCCCGGCAGCGGACTGCCCACCATTTATGAATCCGGTCGCATCGCGGCCAATCTGATCTCCAAGAAATACCACTTGGACTTCGTCACAAAAAACCTCGAAATCTGACGGCTTTCCGTCCCAGGGGATGGCTCCAGTGGTTCTGTCGATACTACATGGGGATGTGTTTCGAGGATGACGAGCGCCAGATCAAGCGCAGGAAGGGCATATGGCACCATATTACCCAACTGAAGAAACAGCCGGGAAGCCGTCGCTTCGTACTTACTTCATCATCCAGGAATAGGCTTTTTTCATCAGGGATAGGGAGAGGCTCTGCGGTTTGTAGCGAAAATGGGGATCCGGCCACAGGGACCGCCACATCACCGCTTTTTGATTGCTGAACGTGAGAAACCCCTGCTCCCCCCGATATTTTCCCATGCCACTGGCCCCGACCCCACCGAACGGCAACTCAGCGGGCAGAATCTGACTGATGGTGTCATTCATGCACATGGTGCCGGCCGAAATCGTCCGGATGAAGGTGTCCATTTGGGATTTTTCCTTGCAGAACAGATAAGCCGCCAACGGTTTGGGACGTGCCCAAATGAACTCACAGGCCTGCTCGAACGAGTCCACCGGTAGCACCGGCAGCAGGGGGCCAAAAATTTCCTCCTGCATGATCGGCTTCGCAGGATCCACACCCGTCAGAACCGTTGTCTCCATTTTCAAGGTGGTATCATCCGATCCCCCACCCGCCACGATTTCGCCATCAGACATCAACCGGATCAGTCGGTCAAAATGAGGCCGACTGACAATATGACTGCGGGAATCCGACACCCGTTCATCTGGCCAAAGCTCTCGCAGGGCTTTTTGAAGCGCCTCAAGCAGAGGTTTTTCCACTTCCTTTTCGACGAGCACATAGTCCGGCGCCACGCAGGTCTGCCCCGCGTTCAGCACCTTGCCCCACAGAATCCGGCGGGCGGTTGTTTCCAGGGGCGCATCCCGGCAGACGACACAGGGCGATTTGCCACCCAGCTCCAGCGTCACCGGCACCAGGTTGCGGGCGGCCTGTTCGGCCACCAGCCGGCCTGTGGCTGTGGAACCGGTGAAAAAGATATGATCGAACGGCTGTGCCACCAATTCTTCCGCCGTGTCACGGCCACCGAGACACACATGAACATGAGCCGGATCAAAGGCGTCACGACAGATTTCGTCGATCACACGCGCAGTTTCGGGGGCCAATTCAGACGGTTTCAGGCACGCCGCATTTCCAGCGGCCAAAGCCGAAACCAAAGGAGACATCATCAGTTGAAAGGGATAATTCCATGGGCCGAGGATCAGCACCACGCCCAGAGGCTCCGGCAGGCTTTTTGCGCGCGCCATCCAGGTCACCAGCGGCACGGGGCAGCGACGGCCTTTCATCCATGAACGCAGATGCGCCTGGGCATGGGCGATATCGCGCAGGACAAACCCGATCTCTGATGTGTACGCTTCAATCGCCGACTTACCGAGATCTTCATTCAAGGCTTTCAGCAAGGATGGTTCAGCGGCCCGAATCGCACGGGCGAATTGCTCCAGCGCAGACCGTCGGGCCTCCGGCGACCGCACTGCACCACTTTGGATCCATTCCCGCTGCGCTGAAGGGGCTGATGTCATGCTGTGATCTCCCTGCTTTGATTCTTGTCGAGAATCCGGTCCATCCGAATTCGATTATAGCGCTGAATGAAAATACAGGGAAGATTAGCCAAGAGGCCATACACCACATTGAGGACGGCAATGCCCGGCGGATTCCAGATAAAAAACAGACCCGATGAGAGAAGAACAACCCAGTGCACCGCCTCCCCGCGTCGTGTTTCCAGTTGAAACCGAAGCAGGTACTCCGTCCCCGAGGAAAGCATCTGCTTCTTAGGAAACCCTCCCCGGAACCAGGGGGCCGCATCCGGGATTCTGTCTTTCCATTTTTTGATGCGCAGCACCTGCTCATAGAGCCATCCCGAACGCTCAAAAGACCGAGGCCGGCTCCACCCCGTTCGGGTGGCAAAACAATGGTTCGGCAGGCGAGTGCCGCACCAGGAAACCGCGACATGAATCGTCCCCCATGCGAACCCGTTGATTGCGACAAAATAGATGACCTCTCCGGTTGTCATGCTCCCACACTTTGCTGCGGGGGGGGAATTGTTCGGCCCTTCCAGGTCACGGTCTGCCCGGTCTTCATGCGGACGGCGGAACGAATAAAGACAAAAAAGAAAAAGAACAGGAGCACCGGATAAAGAAAAGAGGCCCACCCGGCAAACGAACCGATCTGACGCAAGAACCAAAAAAATTGAAGCACATAAAGCGCATAGATCATCAGACTCCATGTGACCGGTGTAGCAAGTAAGGCCGCCACGAGTGGCATCATGAACGCCATCACGGCCCCGGACAGCCAGGCAATGGATACCAGCAGATCACGTGTCCGGGTTCTGGACGCCCCGAAGGCGAAGGCTTTGGTCCACCCCTCAATTAGACTCCGGAGGCCATTTGTATACATGCGCATATGAACAACCTCTCGCCCCCCCATGCACACTACGGGAACCCCTGCTTCAATCAGTCGCTGACCCATCACCATATGCTCGAGAATCTCTCCCCGCACACGGTCATGGCCCCCCACCTGTTGATAGGCAGTCCGGTCAATCAGCAGAAACGGACCGAACAGCCCAGAGGGATGGTGGGGAGAATCAAACAGTGAAAAAGCTCCCATCCCAGCATAGGTCATCAGATTGAACAGGCCGGACAACTGCTCTACCGCGCCATGAACATCATGATAGGGCCCTAGGGATAGCGCCTGGACTCCGGATTCACCATAGACAGAAAGGATTCGCTTCAGGGCATCGGGCTGCAACACCGTATCGGCATCCAGAAAAAGAAGCACATCGCCATGGGACTCGATGGCGCCCTGCTGACAGGCCCAGGTTTTGCCCCGCCAGCCGACGGGAAGCGGCGAAGCGGGAAGGACCGTGGCCCCCGCCTCTTCAGCGATTCGCACCGTTTCATCCTCGGAGCCATCATCCACCACAAGCAAATCCACTGGTTGGATGGACTGCTGGCGGATCGAGGAGACCAGTCGACCGATGGTCCCCGCCTCGTTCCGGGCGGGGATAATGATGGATACCGAAGGGAGCGTCCGTTCCAAGGTCGCGGGAGGGCACGTCGGAATTTTCCATATCAGGACAAACCCCATCGCCCAGAGGCAGGCCGCGATCCAGAACATCAAGGACCCCTCTGGTCCTGGGCCACAATGCGCTGTGCCACTTGCTGACCGCACAGAAAGACCATCGGCATGCCGCCTCCGGGATTCACAGAGCCACCGGTGAAAAACAGATTGGCAACCTGCTGACTCTGCTTGCGCGCCTTGAAAGACAGATTTTTGAACCGATCACTGACCACACCATAGATCGACCCCCCGTTGGAGTAATACTGCTTTTCGATATCCTGAGGGGTCCAGAAATGTTCAAACACAATGTGCTCTCTCAGGTTCGCGCACCCCATGCGTTCCATCTTATCCAGGACCCGATTTTTGAGCGCCACATAGTCTTCATGCGGCACCGGCCGCTCCGGATCCAGATATGGAATGTGCGGAAGAATCTTCAGACAGTCACAGCCTTCCGGCGCGACGGCCGGATCGGTTCGGGACGCGGCAACTACATACAGGGTGGGATCATGCGGCAGCACCTTTTTCTGGAATACATCCCGGAAATGATTCTTCTGATTCCCGGAAAAGAAAAAGTTATGATGTGCTAGCGCCTCATATTTGCAATCCAGGCCAATATCAATCACCAGACCGGAGCAGGCCGGTTCCAAGCGTTTTTGCAGGGGCTTCACTATCGCCTCCGGCTCCTGGAGCAACCGCTTCATGGCCGGGATCACCTCCATATTGGACACGACATAGTCCGCCTCGATTTCACGCCCATCGGCCAGACGAATACCGCGCACCGCCTGGCGGTCATCCGTCCGCAGGATGTCGGTCACCTCGGCACCGAGATTGATTTCAATTTCCAGTTCGCGCATCAGCTTCTCCAGCCCCTGCGCCAGGCCATACATCCCCCCCATCACGTACCAGAGGTCATAACGAAACTGGATGGTGGGCAGACAGTTCATGAACGCTGGCGCGCGGTAGGCCGAGGAGCCGACATATTTAATGAAGAAATCAAAGATATTCTGGAAATAAGACGTTTTGAAGTAGCGCCTGACGCTCCCATGCATACTTCTGAACAGATCGAATTTTGGGAAATTCATCAGGCCGTAGAATTCGCGGAATTCCCTCGCACTGTCCAATCCCTGTTCAAAATAGCCACGATTCACCAGGTCGTAGAGTTTCCCGGAATAGGCCAGGAATCGGGACACCGAGGAGGCCGGCTCCCCCACTTTTGCCGCTTCATGCTCCATCTGTCGCATGTCAGGGGTCAGGTCGATGACGGTGCCATCTTCAAAAAAGTTGCGCCAATGCGGACGAATGGGGCAAATCGGCACATAGTCCTCCATGCGCTTTCCAGCCTTCGCAAAGGTCCGGGCAAAGAGGTCTGGCAGCGTGAGAATGGAAGGCCCCAGATCAAATTGATACCCCTGCTCGGCGAGCACGTTCAGTTTACCGCCGATCTTTTGGTTTTTTTCAAAAATCCGAACGCCATAGCCTTCAATTGCCAACGAGAGCGCGGCCGATATTCCCCCCAGCCCCGACCCGATAACCACCACTTGTTTTGTATTTGAAGATGCCATCATTCCACCCTTCTCTTTGTCCTGGTTAAGTGCGGATTCATTGCAACAGCCTGATCATACCAATTTGCCGCAGCGGCGGCATCCCCAAGCTGTTCGGCGGCACGGCCCAGGAACAGCAGCGTGTGGTCATGTCCCCAGGTTGCCTCCCAAGGAGACCGGACCTGGTCTTGTTGAAGCTTGAAGTGTTGAAGCGCCTGCATGAAATAATCATTTGCTCGGCCAATTTCATCAGGGTTCGACCCCGCGCGCTTCAGCGTACTGACTCCCATCAAATAGGCGGTCTGTGGATTCCCCTCCCCGTACGCGAGGGCTTTTTTCATATGCCCCAACACCTTGGGACCGTTCCACAGTGCAGTGACCGGTCGTGCCTGAATATGGATTCCATACAGAGTGCCTATCATGGCATGGGCGTCACTGCGCTCCGGTCGTGCCTGAATGGCTTTACGCAGGGCTTCAAGAGCAAACGACTGAAATACAGCCGACTCGGATTGATTATCGGCCTCATTCAGGAAGATAACGGCATGGAAATACAGAGCCCCTGTCCAGTAGTCACGCCAGAATGAAACGTCGTCGGCTTCGACATCCAACTCTGCAAGGTGTGCCGCCGCGTTGGTCATGGATGGATAATCCCATTGCCGGATGGCCTGTTGCCCCTCTTCAATAGCCGTCAGCAGAGGTCCATTTTCAAGTTCGGCGCCAAAGGTCAAATACGGCATCAACCAAAGCAACAGGCAGACAAAAGAGCAGGCACACCATGGGATGTGCACACAGCTAACTGCTCCCTGAGGGAGCCCGCCCCTCATACCCTTCGAAAACACGACCGCCTCCTGTATTACTTGTAGCATGTGGCAACGATCTTCATTACATCGGTTCGCGACAGTTTTTCCTTCCCGTTGTCCAGGGCATCCAGGGTCTCCCTGGCCAGCGCGAGGGGCAAGATACAAAAATCATAGGAGGCACCTCGCGGTAAGCGGGTCATGTACCGATCGGCCAGTTCCATCTGCGTCCGGGCGTATCCCATCATGTCCGACATCTCCCACCCATCCGGGAAATAGTCCACTCCGCGCAGGGCATCTTCATTTCGATTTCGCAAGATATTGACCGATTGCAGAGTCCGGCCAAAACCAATGGCTTCTTCCTCGCTTGTCGTGATGTTTTCAAACCATTTCCACATCTTTGACAACAGGAGCCCGACTCTCCCCGCCACATCGAAGGTGTACAGGTCCAGATCCTCCCGGGTATGAAGATTCCACCCGCGGCGGGACCATGCGGCCATCTGTTCGGCCATGTCGGCAGTGGTTTGAATGACCTCCGACCGGATATCCGGCGGCGCAACGCGCATGAGTTCACCCAGTTTCAGGGTGACCTCCGGCAGCGTTTGCTCAAAGGGCTGGAACAAGCTGTCAAACAAGTTGGCTTTTGAATCGACGTCTGCTGCCCGCAAACGGTGAGTAATTTCCAGCAGCAGGCGCTCTTTGATGTCATCGGGAAGCCCAGGGTGATCTTCGACTTCATCAATGGCCCTCATACAGAGGTAGGCCGACCCAATGGCGCTCTGCAGGGGTTCGGGAGCTTTCATGATCGGGACCAGGAAAGTGCGGCTGGTTGTCGCGAGCAATTTTACATAACAGGCAATCATGAGGGTGTATCTTACACCAGAATTCGGATCTGTCAGGAAATTTGTCTATTTTCCCCAGCCCCACGAGCCAAGGGTATTCGCATCGCGTGTCAGGGACAGGCTCTAGCTACCGGTGACGGGCCTTCGGCCGGTCACATGCCGCGCTTGGAATAGCCAAGACATCGAAACCGGCTCGCCCGCGGATACCCCGGCATAGGTCACTGCTCGAACGGAACAGGTCAGCCGACGGCGGCCAAGACAAATCCTTTGGACTTTTTTTCGATGTCATTTTAGAAAGAAGTGGTATAAATGTCCATCGACATAGAGGAGAAGCAAATGAAAATAGTAAGATTGATCTACGCCAGCCGCTTAACCCGAGATACCGGTCCGGATGCCCTTGGTAAGATTATGACAGTATCGCGTCGGAACAACAAGAAACTGGGCGTCACCGGTGCCTTGTGCTACTCCCCCCGCGGGTTTCTCCAGATTCTGGAAGGACCAGCCGACATGGTCAACCAACTCTACGTTAAAATCATCAAGGACAAGCGTCATTCGGCTGTCACCCTCCTCGAGTATTCAGATATCCCCTATCGCGACTTTGAAAACTGGTCCATGGCCTATGTCCGGGCGGATGAAATTGCGCGGACTCTCCTTCAGAAGTTCAGCACCCGGAAGCTGTTCGATCCCTTTGAAATGGGGCCGACTCAGGCACGCGGCTTTTTAATGGCCGTGACAAAGGAACGCGCTGACTTCCTTGCCAAACAGGAAGCCGCCATTCGCAAGTCATAGACCGCTTTAAACCTATTTCCCGCCTAGCTGTTTTGTCTTGGCCCCCGCGCCCTTATACAGGTGGCAAGACAATGGGCCAATGAATCTTAATATGGCCCCTGGCACACCACGTATTGACCGGGTGAATCCCTTGCCGTAGGATAAGGCTTTTCAACCATCTTGTCGTGAGGTCGCCATGGGTTTGACTGCTTTCGGTGCGGGTCTGCCACTCGCCAATATTATACTGGACACCTTTTTGATTTCCGATGCCGTCGGTAAAGTCATCGTGGTGGTGCTGGTTCTGGCATCGATTGTCGCCTGGTGCATTATGCTGGCCAAGCACCTCGAGTTGCGGCGCGTGGAACGCTCCGACCACCGTTTCCACCGCACTTTCGATCACCAGGAAAATCCGCTCGAGATATTTGTACGCGGCCCGGCCCATCCCGGCAGTCCCATGGCGCGGGTTTACGACAAGGCCTGCCAGGCCCTCAAGCGCGAATTTGCGACCCAGGCCCATAAGCAGCACCGGACTCTTGACCGCATTGACCTCTCGCAGGAAAAGCTCTCGGCCCTGCAGATTGACTCCATCCGCAAAGTGGCCGAATGCGAGGCTGCCAATCAAATCTTGCTGATCGAAGACCAGATGTCGTGGCTGGGCACGGTTTACACCACGGCCCCCATGATGGGACTGTTCGGCACCGTCTGGGGCGTCATGGCTGCCTTCCACGGTATGGGCCAGCACGGCACCCCCAACATCGCCGCCGTCGCCCCCGGCATCTCCAGCGCCATGCTCACTACCGTTGTCGGCTTGTTGGTCGCCATCCCCTCGGCCATCGGCTGCAACAAACTCAACGAGAAAATCCGATTCCTGGGCATTCAGCTCGAAAACTTCCCCGAAGAGTTCGCCACCAAACTGCAGCAGGCCTTCCTCTACGAGTAGTTCCCATGGCCCGCCGCACCCCCCTCAATCGTAACCGCCAGATCAGCGAGATCAATATGACCCCGCTGCTCGACCTGACTTTTCTGCTCCTGATCACCTTCATCATTACGGTTCCGCTCATTGAACAGGGCATCCAGGTCCGCCTGCCCAAGGGCAAGGGCAAGGCCAGCGCGATGGAACAGCCCAACACCTGCTCCATCACTCTCGACGAGCAGGGCGCGATCTTCCTCGATAACGTCCCCATCGCCGACGAGGTTCTCGCCGCTGAACTCCTGGCCAAGGCCCAAACGGACCCCGACGTCACCATCCTGGTCCGCGCCGATGAACGCCTGGCCTATGGCAAGGTGGTCGCCGTGATGCGCCTGTTGCACGATGCCGATATCTCCCGGATGGCCCTCGTCACCGCCCCCGAACCATGAATAAGCGTCGGCTCCAGCGCCAAAGCTTGAAGGTAAGCCTGGGGCTGCATGGGGTCGCCCTCGTGCTCCTGCTGGTGATCCCGTGGTTTCTCAAGGGGTGCCGCGCCCGCCGCCCCCCGGAGCAGCTTATGTTCGTCGAGTTCACCGTCTCTGTGCCGCCCCCCGCCGAGCCCGACCCCGCGCCGCCGTCCCCCGAACCGCCTACGCCCGAACCGCCCACGCCCGTCGACGACATTCTGATACCCGAAAAGAAGCCTGAGCCCCCCAAACCAAAACCCAAACCAAAGCCGACCATCAAGCGCGGCAAACGCATCAATCGCCGGGAGCCACCCCCCACCGACCCCCCTCTATCCCAGGCCGAAATCGACCGCCTGCTCAAGTTGGGTGCCCACATCAGCAACAAAACCACCCTCCCCCCCCCCGGCCAGATCGAAATGGGCGCCTACTTCAATCACGTCAAGGAACGCATGTACGCCGCCTGGCAGCAGCCGGGCGGCCTCGGCAATCTCCCCGGATTAAGTGCTGACGTCGCCATCACCGTCGAACCCGGCGGCCGTATTACCGCGCGCCGCCTCTCGCGCACCTCCGGCAATGCCCTCATGGACGACTCGGTCATGAAAGCGGTGCAATCCGTTGCCGCCCTGCGCCCGATGCCTGCCGGTCAGCACGCCCCCAAGGTCATCACGATCACCTTCGAACTCACCGACTGACGGCGGCCAGCGCCGGACGATAGGGCATCCAACGGTTGAGAATCCGATCCAGGGTGCCGCCAGCGCGCCAGCGGGTCAGGGCGGCATTCGCCTGTTGCTTCAGCGCGGCATTATCCGACCGCACCGCCCAGGCCAATTGCTGCGGCTTGAGGGAAATGGGCACCAATTCCAACCGTGACTCATTGCGTGTCACAAGATCTACCGCCACGGCCAAGTCACAAACATAGACATCCAGCCGCTGATTGACCAAATAAAAGGCTGCATCGTTATGCACACTTAAGGGCAAGATTTTGGCATTCTGGCACATCCGGCGCACATAGGCATCGGCAGAGGTATCCTTGAGAACCCCGAGTTTCCCGTCCATCCGTTCCACAGCCTCGGCGGTGGCATAGCGTCCAGATTCTCCCCGCCGCACAACCGCCACCAGCGGGTTATCCATGTAGCTGTCGCAAAAGGCCACCCGTGAGCGACGAGCCGGAGTGACCGTCAACCCCGACATCAGAATATCCACGCGCCCTTCATCCAGTTCTTCGAATTGCAGTTCCCAAGGGAGGGCCACCAATTGCAACGGACGCCCCAGATCGGCGGCAAGCTGCCGTGCAAAATCGCATTCGACACCCGCGGCCTTGTCCGCCCGCATCATAATCAGGGGCGGATAGTTGGGTGTAATCCCGACCCGCAGCGGCGGGGCATGGCTGTCCCGGATCGTTGAACAGGAACCCCCGGCCAGTAGAATCGTCGCTGCCGCCATCCAGTGTCGTATGCTCATGCTTCCTCCTGCGCCCTACCGGGCGTCTGCCGTACAGAACCTGTCAAAACCCCGCCCCAAACGCAAGGCCCCCGTTGCCTGCCATGGCGTCTGGGCTCGGTGCCCACCGCGGCCATGCGACGCGGGTGAAAGAGATTGCCTGCCATCGCAGTCTGCACCGGCGACAAACGCCCCCCTCATTCCGGGGCACCGGACAATACCAAGCGACGCCCCAGCACGATGCAGTTGTAGAGCACCCGCCCCACCTGATCACGGGTGAGAAATTCGTTGCTGCCCGGGACTTCGTCCAGAGAAACCACGGTCGCATTGGGAATGTCATACGTCCGCACCGCCAGTGCGGCATGTCCCCACAGTGTATCATTCGACAAATCCAGGTCGGAGGCATAATGCACCAGCAGCTTTTGGTCTTCCACAAACACCCACACCTCATTTGCCACTGGCGAAAGCGGTGCCACATGCACAATGTGTTCTTCCCCCGGCCGTCTTTCCATCGCCAGCTGCAAATGCTCCCGCAGCGCTTTCCCCAGGCGCTTGGACAGCGCGGCATCCGGAAAGGTTGCCTGAGTGCGCATTTGCAAGAGATGGTCGCGCACATCCTGGCGCCGCGACTCCACCACCGTCGTCCCGCGTGGCGGCTCCGGCGGGAACGCCCGCCGCGCTACATTGACAATGCGAAAGCCGCCGCTCTGGACGCTGATGCCCAGCTCTTCGATCACATAATCGGTTTTTTTTAGCGTCACCGCCACCCCGATCCGCGGCAGGCAAATCTCCGCCCATTCGCTATGATCCTCTTCGTCCCGGTCCACGTCCAGCCGACGCACCCAAAACACAACAGCGTCTTCGCCCGCCCCCTTCTCGATGTCCACTTCGTCCAGATACCAGCGGTAGAGATGTTGGGTCACTTCGTAGAGATAGTCCCGCCCCGCGAGTGGTGGCGTCGCCTCGGCGTTGGTCGCCGCCGCCGCCGCCGGGAGCCCCGGTGACACGCTCTGTGCTGCCAGCAGCGTACTTTGCGCCGCCAGCACCATCCAAATCAGTCCTCGCTTCATTGCGGCTCCTTTCGCAGTGTAAAAAATCGGTTCCCGCCCAGCAGCCCCTGCTGGGCATCCGGAATGGTCACGAAATTACCACCCGGGTTGTAGAAATCTTGGCCGGTCATCCAGGAATAGGCCCGCCCAGTCACGGGGATTCGGTTAATCTCCGCCAATTCAGCAAAGCGGTCCACCCCCGGAATCCCGCCCGCCAGGTAGGACCTCGCCATCCCCTGCGCGAAATTCAGCAACCGCGCAAACCGCCCTGGTTGCCCACCGCTATTGGCAATCCGCAACAGGTTGTCCACCCGTGCTTCCACGCGCGGAGCGGCCGCCGGATTCCCCTGCGCATCGCGATAAAAACCCTCGCACTGGTTCTTGGCCATGATCACGTCGAGAGTGTTTTGCGTTCGTACCGCCGCAATTTCTTTCTGTTTGTAGCCTGCGGGGATGTGGTGAATCCGCGCGTGCAGCACCCATAGCACGGACAGCATCGCGGCCTTGGTGTCCTGCTCGCCGACATAGCCGCGCTCGCCAGGAAAGGGCGTTTCATTGATCAGCAGTCGCGCCAAATAGCCCGCCGGGGCTGTCGCAGGGTCCAGTTGGGCAAATACGGGCGCCCCGAATGCGGGCCCCGCCAGCAGCAGCAGCAGCAGCAGCGCCAGGAAACGGCATTCCTTCACGGCCATCGACTCATCCGATTTCGGCACCGGCCGGCGGATTCGGCACCCGGAACAGAATGGCGTAGTTGACCGGAATCACGATCATGGTCAACACGGTGGCAAAGGTCAGCCCGCACATGATCGTCACGGCCATCGCTGCGTAGAACGCGTCCAACACCAGCGGCAGCATCCCCAGCACCGTTGTTACCGCAGCCAGCCCCACCGGCCGCAGCCGCGTCACCCCGGCATTCACCAGGGCTTGGAATGGCTCCACGCCGGCCGCCTGCTGGGCATTGATCTCGTCCATCAACACAATCGCATTTTTGATCTGCATACCAAACAGACTCAGGAACCCCAGCAACGCCATAAAGCCAAACGGCTGGTCAAATACCAGCAGCCCCGTCGTCACCCCCACCAACGTCAGCGGTACCGTCATGAAAATCACCAGCGGCTGGCGGATCGAATTGAACAGCATCACCAGAATCAGGAACATCAGCAGCACGATGGGCGGAATCTTGCTCGCCAGGCCGCTATTGGCATTTTGTGAACTCTCATATTCGCCACCCCATTCCATCCGGTAGCCCTCCGGCAGGGATGCCATGGCCGCTTGCAGGTTTGGTGCGATGCGACTCTGAGCCGCCGCCGCCGTCTCGTCGGTCGTGTTGCACTTGACGGTAATGCACATCAACCGGTTGCGGCGATGCAGGCTGGCCTCCTCCGAAACGGTCTCAAACCGGTCCACCACCTGCGCCAGCGGCACCGCCTGCCCCAGCCGGGTGCTCCAGAACCAGGCGCTCAGCAACGAATCCGGATCAGACCGCTCCGCCTCCGGTGCCCGCAGCAGTATTGGCAAACTGTCGTCGCCTTCCTTGTAGGCCCCAATGGGCATGCCGAGTGTCACCGTCTTCAATGCCGCCGCAATTTCGGCCCGCGATAGGCCCAAATTGCGCGCCCGGGCCTCGGATATCACCGGCTGGATCATGTCCGTGCGGTTGCGCCAGTCGGATTGAATTTCCACGAGTTTCGGATCGGCACGCAGCACCCCCATCGCCCGGTCGGCATACTCCCGCAACACGGTCGCGTCCGGCCCCAGAATCCGCATCTGAATCTTCTGCGGATCGCCGGGCCCCAGCACGAATCGCTGGGCGTAAACCAGCGCGTCCGGTGTAGCCTCGCGCGCATGCTCGGTGATGATTTCCGACAGGTCGCCCACCAAGTGATAGTCCTCGATATCCACCAGCAGGATCCCGTAGGCCGGGTTGGGGTTCTCCGGGCTATACGTCAGCAGAAAGCGCAGCCCCCCGGTGCCGGTCATGGCGGTCACCCCCGTCACGCCCTCCTGGGCGCGGATATGTTCTGCTAGCGCCTGCACCCGCGCATCTGTCGCCCGCAGCGCGGTTCCTTGCGGCATCCACACATGGACCATGAATTGCGGGCGCGTTGAATCCGGGAAAAACACCTGTTTCACATGGCCAAACCCGACACCCGCCGCCGCCAGCAGCGCCAGCAGCACCGCCATCGTCACCCACCGGTGGCGAATGCAACTGCTCAGAAAAGTCCGGTAGAGGCTGTAAAATTTACCGCCGTAGGAATCCGATGTTGCGTCGCCCTTCTTCTTCAAAAACACCGACGCCAGCAACGGCGTGAGCGTGATCGCCAGCACCCAGCTCATCATCAGCGAAATCATCAGCACCAGAAACAGCGAGCGGCAGTATTCCCCCGAGGAGTCCTGCGAGGCCCCCACCGGCGCAAACGACAAAATGGCCACCAGGGTTGCCCCCAGCAGGGGCCATTGGGTCTGTTTCACGATGGCCAGCGCCGCCTGGACCTTGTCCTTGCCCCTCTGCGCGGCAATCAGCACCCCTTCGGTAATCACAATCGCGTTGTCCACCAGCATGCCCAGGGCAATAATAAACGCCCCCAGGCTGATTCGTTCGAACAGAATACCCAAGGATTGCATGATGAGCACCGTACTCATCACCGTCACCACCAGTACCGCCCCGATCAGCAGCCCACTGCGCAGGCCCATCGCCACCAGCAGCACAGCGACCACAATCACCACGGCCTCCACCAGATTGACAATAAAGCCGCGCACGGCCACATCCACGCTTTCGGCCTGGTGAGAAATCACACCCACTTCAATTCCGATCGGGGTCTCTGCCCGTAGTTGCGCCAAGCGCTGGTCGATCGAGGCACCCATCGTAATGACGTTGCCGCCCTTGACCGTCGAAATACCCAGCCCAATGCACGGGTGCCCGTTATAGTGCAGCAGGTTCTGGGGCGGGTCCAGGTAGCCGCGCCGGATGGTCGCGATGTCTTTTAACCGCACCGCCGGCCGGTCTTTTTTCTCCGGCTGGACAATCAGCAGCTCGCCCAACTCGGCCACCGATTCCAGTTTGCCGGTCGGCGCAATCCGAATAAACTTATCGCCGATTCGAATCGATCCGGCATCGGCGGCATCATTTTGACCTGCGATGATCTGCTGGATTTGCTGCGGCGAGATCCCGGTCGTGGCCAGCCGCGCGCGAGGGATTTCCAGATACACCACCTCGGTCTGGTCGCCCAGCATCTCGACCTTGGCCACATCATCACACAGCAGCAATTCCCGCCGCAACAACTTCGCGTAGGCCCGTAAATCCGCGGGCGTATAGCCATCGCCATACACCGCGTAAAATACCCCGTAGACATCGCCGTAATCATCCACCACCAACGGTCGTGAACAGCCCGCCGGCAGACGACTCGCCATGTCGCCCACCTTGCGCCGCAGTTCATCCCAAATCTGCGGCAGGTCTTTTTTGCCGTACTCATCCTCCATCTCCACCATCACAATGGAGCGGCCTGGATAGGAAATACTCGTCACCCGCTTCAATTGCCCCATCTGCTGGATAGCAATTTCGATGGGATCGGTCACCTCCTCCATCACCTCGCGCGCCGTCGCGCCGGGATACGACGTGACGACTTGGGCATTCTTGATCGTAAACTCCGGGTCCTCCAGCCGTCCAATCCGCGTGTACGCCCACAGCCCCCCCAGCAGCAACGCCAGCGACAGCGTGCTGGTGAGAATCTTTCGTTCCAGGAAAAACGACGCAATGCTCATGGAGACATCTCCGGCACCGCATCCGATTTGGGCGCCGCCGTCTTCACCGCAGTGATGGCCGTGGAATCCTCAAGCAGCCGCACCCGCCGCCCTTCGGTCAGAATGGCCACGCCCGCGGTCGCGATCCGTTCGCCAGCCGTCAGCCCATCCGTTACCGCCAGCTCGTCACCATTGCGTTCGCCCAGGCGAATCGTCCGCCTCTGCGCCGCATATACGCCGTCGTCCTCGCTCTGCAGCACCCACACAAATGCCTCCCCTGCGCTATCAAAACCCACGGCATTGGACGGCACCTGTAAAACCGTCGCCGCCGTCTGGGGATGGGCGACCTCCACTTCCACCGTTCCCGTCATCCCCGGCAGCAGTCGCACGCCGTCTGGATTCTCAAAGGTGAAACGTGCGCGGTAGGTCTGCGTGACCGGGTCCGCCATTGTCGCGAACTCCTTCAGCTTGGCGGGCACATGCGTTCCCGGCAGCGGGTCGAACTGTATGGTATAGGTGGCTTGGCTCAACTGCTCCGGCGAAGCCGACATGATGTAGCCCTCCGGCACCGATACCGCAAGCGCCAGCCGTTCCACATCCTGCAACTTCAGCACCGCCCGCCCCGGCGTCACCGTGTCAAAAGCATCCGCATAGGTTTCCGAAACGCGCCCGTCGAAGGTCGCTGTCAGCACGGTATCCGACAGCGCTTTACGCTGGATCGCCAACAGGGCCTCGGTCTTCTGTACCGCCGCCCGCGCCTGCGACGCCTCCTCCTGTGAGACGGCGTTGACTTTCAGCGCCCGCTCGATGCGTTCGAGCGAACTGCGGGCCTGCTCCAAATCCGCTTCCGCGTTCTTGACCTGATTCTCAAAATTGCTGGGATCGATCCGCCCCAGCACATCGCCCTTCTTGACCTTCATGCCCCGATTCACCGAAAACTCTACCAGCCGTCCCGCCACCTCGAACGAGAGATCAACTTCCGTATCCGCTTCAATTGTTCCTGGGAAATAGAGCGTCGGCCACACCTGCCCCTCCGCCACCACCACGCTCTTGATGGGCCGGATGGTGGTGTCCGCTGGCAGTTCCTGCGGCGTCACCTTATATAGAAAAATCGCCGCCACCCCCGCCACCAGCAACACGCTGCCGATGACCTTGCCCATTACATTTTTATTACCAACCTTCATACCGGTTTCTCCCGTTGCGTAGTCTACGCCCAATTCAAACGTGCGCCGTTCTCAGGCGCCAGGTGTCTCCAAATCCGTGCCGTTCTTCTCCGCCTCCAGTGGCGGTGCGGGTTGCGCCGCGCCGTCCTCCACGGCCCAGCCCCCGCCAAACGCCTTGTAGGCCGCCACCAGTTCCGCCGCGGACTTTCCCATCGACTGAGCCAGCGCGTCCTGATATTGCGCAAGCTGCCGCTGCGCATCGAGCACCCCCTGGAAATCCGTCAGCCCTGTCCGGTACAGCTCGGCCACCAGCTCCGTCGTCTGCTCCGCAGCCGTCACCGCACCGCCCAGCGCCGTTAACCGCTCGCCCTCGTTTGCCAATGCCGCCAGCGCATCCTCGCATTCCCGATAAGCGCCCAATACGGTCTGCTCGTAATCCGCCAGCGCCGCCCGCGTCGCCGCCTCTTCCGCCCGCACACGATTGCGCACCTTCCCCGCTGTGAAAATGGCCCATGTCAGCGACGGCCCGATACGGTAGTTTTGCGATGCCTTTTTTCCTAATTCCCCCGCGTCCGTTGCCGCCACAGCCAGGGTCCCGTTCAGCGCCAGGTGCGGGAAGAAATCCGCCTGTGCCACGCCGATTTTCGCCGTCTGCGCCGCCAGCCGCCGCTCCGCTGAGCGGATGTCCGGTCGCCGCCGCAGCAGCTCCGCTGGCAGCCCCCCCGGCAACGCCATAACCGTGGGTACTGGCCCCGCCGACCGCAGCTCGTCCCATTCGCCAGGCAACCGTCCCGTCAACTGGCACAGCCCGTTCAGGGCCTGTTCGATTCCCGCCTTCAGCAATGGCACCCCAGCCGTCGTTGCCGCCAGATTCATCTCCGCCTGCCGCACATCCAGTTCCCCCGTCAGTCCCGCCTCAAACCGCCCTCGCACCACCGTCAACGTATCCTGTTGCAGCTCGATGTTGCGCTCAGCAAAGACCACCTGTTTCTGCAGGGTGCGCAGTTGGATATAGACCGCCGCCACCTGCGCCTGCAACATCACCTGCACATTGCGGACGTCCTCCTGCGAGGCATCCAGCGCCCCCCGTGCCGCCTCCACGCTCCGCCGTACCCGGCCCCAGAGGTCCAGTTCCCACGACATTGAAAATCCCGCCTGAGTCAGCCAGGCCGGATTATCCGTCGCTTCATATTCCGTGGGCGTGTGGACCCGCTCGCTTTGCCGATCATATTCCACCGCCCCCTGCATCCCTACCGACGGAAAATAAGCGGCCCGCGCCATCCCCAGCGCTGCCGCAGTGCTATCCATGCGTGCCACTGCCGCCGCCAGATCGCGGTTATTCGCCCGCGCCTCCGCCACCAGCGTCTCTAATGCCGCATCCCCGAACACCGTCCACCACTGCGCCATGGTGTCACTGGAGTCTCCTGTCGCCCCTTGCCACGCCTCCGGCACCGCCATCTCCGGTGCCTGATAGTCCGGCCCCACCGACAAACATCCCGCCAGCAGCCAGCCCCACACCAGCACGCCACTTGCTTTCAGGCCTAATATGGCCAGCGCTCCATTCTCATTTTTAGACATGCTGCGCAGTAAACCAAATCCCCCCCCCCCCCGACAATGCTATTCGCCCCTGCGCCCGGGCGCCGACGAAGAAGGATTGAATGACGGCTCCAAACGCGATAAGATGCTCCAAATGGTGAAAATATCTAAGAAATCGCCCCCTAAAAGCGCCAAACGCTCCGCTCGCCGCCGCCGCCGCCGCGAACTCTCGGCCTGGAAACGTTTCCGTCTGCAGGGATGGCGAAAGAAGCTCCATTCCTCCCGCCCAGACCACCCCCCCGCCGAAGAAATGGCCATGCGCGCCGAACTCTTCGGCGTCTCTCAACTCGAAAATTATGCCCAGGTCCTTGCGCGCAACCATACCATCGAAGTGGTCCGAGAGCCCGAAAAACTCCTCCTGCAACTGGGCAAGAGCGCCGAGGAAATTCATCGCTGCCACGAAATCATCGCCGAAAGTGTCCGCCACGGCCACCGGATCGCGCCCGCCGGCGAGTGGCTCCTCGATAATTACCACCTCATTCAAGAGCAGATTGAACTGGCCCGCGCCCACCTGCCGCCTGGCTATAGTCGCGAACTCCCGCGCCTCACCTCCGGCCCCCGGCGCGGATTCCCGCGCATCTATGATGTCGTCATGGAACTGGTCCGCCATAGCGATGGCCAGGTCGATCTCGAAAATTTGTCGCGGTTCATCGACGCCTATCAGTCGGTCCATGCCCTCACCCTGGGCGAATTGTGGGCCGTGCCGATCATGCTGCGGCTGTGCCTGATCGAAAATCTCCATCTTGTCGCCCAGCGCATCGCCTGGCGGCGCAGCCAACGCGATGCCGCCCTGGTCTGGGCCAACCACTTCCTTCGGGTCGTCGAGGACAACCCGCGCCAGTTCGTCACTGTTCTCGGCGACTTTGTCCGCGATGCCCCGGTGCTCACCCCCCCCTTCGTTGCCGAACTGGTCGCCAACATCGATGGCGTCAATCCCGCCCTTGGCCTCGCCCTCAACTGGCTGGAGCAAGAACTCTCGGATCACGGCCAATCCATCGAGCGCATTCAGCAAGGCGAGAATCAGGCCCAGGCCGCCAATCACGTCACCACCGGCAACTCCATTACGAGTATGCGCGCGCTAGCGGCCATCGACTGGAAGGATTTTGTCGAATCGCTCAGCGCGGTGGAGGTCATCCTGCGGCGCGACCCCACCGGCGTTTATCCGCTCATGGATTTTCCTACGCGCAACCGCTATCGCACCCAAATCGAAAAACTGGCCCGCCATGTCCGTTGCACAGAAAGTGTCGTTGCCGAGACCACCATCGACATGGCCGCCGAAAGCAGACGCGGCGGCGCCGACCGCCGGCAATGCCATGTCGGCTATTTTCTTATTGCTGGCGGCCGTCGCGCATTGGAAAAGCGCCTGAGCTGTTCCGTCCCGATCTTCCGCCATCTCGGGCGTTTTGTGGCGTGCCGCCCCCTTGCGCTTTATCTCGCGGCCCTGGTGCTGCTCACCATCGCCCTCCTCGCCCTGCCCCTAACCATCCTCAATGCCATGCCGGTTGCGTTGGGGCTGGCTATCCCGTTGGCCCTCGTCGCCGCCTTCGCCCTGACGCGCCCCGCCATCTCCATCGTCAACTGGCTTGTCACGCTCTTCCTCCCCCCCGCCCCATTGCCCAGCCTCGATTTTGAAAAAGAAATCCCGGCCGACCACCGCACCATCGTGGTCGTCCCCACCTTCCTGGGGCCGCCCGCCGCCGCTGCCCGCCTCCTCGAAGACCTTGAAATCCGCTATCTCGCCAATAAGCTCCCCAATCTGCACTTTGCCCTCCTCACTGATTTCCCCGATGCCGACACCGAAACCCTCCCCACCGACCGGGCCTGGATCGAGGCCGCCGTCCAGGGCATCCGCCGCCTCAATAAACGCCATACCGGCACCGGCGAAACCCGCTTCTTCCTTCTCCATCGCCCGCGCGTCTGGAATCCCGGCGAAGGCAAATGGATGGGCCGCGAACGCAAACGCGGCAAGCTCGAAGACTTCAATCACCTGGTCATCGACCACCACTCCGAGGCCTTCTCCGTCATCGAAGGCGACATCCAATTGCTACGTGACATGCGCTTTGCCATCACGCTCGATACCGACACCCAACTCCCGCCCGGCGCCGCCGCGCGCCTTGCCGGTTCCATGGCCCATCTGCTCAATCGCCCCCAGCTTGATCCCGCCACCCGCCTCGTCACGTCAGGCTACGCCATTCTCCAGCCGCGCCTCGCCGTTAGTCTCACCTCCGCCCGCCGGTCTTTCTTCTCTCGCCTGCTCGCCGGCGAAGTGGGCATCGATCCCTATACCCGCGAAATTGCCAATGTCTACCAGGACCTCTTTGGGCAGGGGCAGTTCGTCGGCAAAGGCATTTACGATATCCAGGCCTTCCACGCCGCCACGTCTAAGCGCTTTCCCGACAACCGCATCCTCAGCCACGACCTCATCGAAGGCTGCCACGCCCGCTGCGGATTCATCGGCGATGTCGAACTCATCGAAAACGAACCCTCACGCTATCTGGCCGATGTCA
Source organism: Kiritimatiellia bacterium (assembly GCA_028681135.1). GTDB lineage: Bacteria > Verrucomicrobiota > Kiritimatiellia > CAIQIC01 > Lenti-01 > JAAZFE01. The sequence continues at coordinate 31,082 of JAQUJC010000038.1, forward strand.
ACCGCCGCCACCGTTGGACGCGCGGCGACTGGCAAATTGCAGCGTGGCTTGGTCGCCGTGTCCCCGGCCCTGACGGCGTCCCCGTTCGCAATCCCCTGGCCCGCCTTGCCCGCTGGATGATCTTCGACAACCTGCGCCGCAGCCTTGTGCCCACCGCGTTGCTCCTCGCCCTCGGCGGCGCTGGCCTGCTGCCGCCCCCCCTCGCGGGCCCCTGGATCGCCACGCTCCTGGCGCTGCTGATCCTGCCCGCCCTGCTGCGCACGCTCCGTGCATTTGCAATGAAAGGCCCGCAAGTGCCCCTCGTCATCCACCTGCGCGCTGTGGCCGTCAACGAGACCCGCGGCTGGGCCCTTGATCTACTGGACCTGCTATTTATCCCCTACCAGGCCGTCAATTATCTGGATGCCATCGTGCGAGTTTTCGCGCGCCGGGTCTCGGGCCGCCACCTGCTCGAATGGCAGACCGCCCACCACACTGAGCGCACGGCCCGCACCTCGCTGGTCTATACCGTATGGGAAATGATCTCCGCCCCGCTACTGGCCGCCACCTGCATCGGCCTGGCGTGGCTGGCCCACCCGGGCTCCCTCCCGCCGGCTCTGGTTGCGCTGGGTGCCGCCTGGGCCCTCTCGCCCGGCCTTGCTTGGCTTATCAGCCGCACCCGCCCCCCGCGCGGCATCCCCCTGCGCCCCGCCCAACGTGCCTTCCTCCGCCGTCTTGCCCGGCGCACCTGGGCCTTCTTCGACCACTTCATCGGGCCCGAATCCCGCTGGCTTCCACCGGATAATTTCCAGCAAAGCCCGGAAGCCACCGCCGACCGCACCTCGCCCACCAATATCGGCCTGGCGCTAACCAGTACGCTCGCCGCCCATGACTTCGGCTACCTTTCTCCCGGTCGCCTCCTCGATCGCGTTGGCCGCACCTTCGGCACCCTCGAGCGCCTCGAGCGCTACCGCGGCCACTTCTACAACTGGTACGATCTGCGCACCCTCCGCCCGCTCCACCCCCACTATGTGTCCACGGTCGACAGCGGCAACCTTGTTGGCATGTTGATCGTCCTCCGCCAGGGTCTCGCCGAACTCCTCGCAGCTCCAATCCTGCCAGCAAACTGGCGCGACGGACTCATCGATACCCTGGCCGTTCTCGCCGAAGAATCCCGCGACAGCCTCCCCAAGGCCAGCCGTAAGCCCTTCGCCGAAGCCACCGCCCGCTGGCGCGCCGCCCTGCACGGCCCAGCCCCCGCCCTGCGCGATGCCGCCGACTTCCTCGCCACCCTCTCCGCCGAACTCGAGGCCCTCGATCTACAGCCCGACTCTGAATCCGAGTGTGCCTTCTGGCTCGAGGCCCTCCGCCATCAGGCCGCGGATGTTCTGGCCGATCTCCACCATATGGCCCCCTGGCTCCTCGACCCTCCGCCCACCACCGACGCTCTCCCCGAGGAACTGCAACAGGAACTCGAATCCATCCCCACCCTCCAATCCCTCGCCACCCTCCCGCACCGCTGGACCAACGCGCTCGCCAGCCGTCCCGCCGCCACCGACTGGATTCGCCACATCCGACTCGCCGGCGACCGCGCCACCGAGCGCATCGGCATCATCAGCTCTCATCGCGAACGCTGCGCCGAACTCGCCATTAACGATCTCGATTTCCTCTACGATGCCGACCGCCACCTCTTTTCCATCGGCTACAACCTTGATGCCCGCGACCGCGACCCCGGCTATTATGACCTGCTCG
>JAQUJC010000039.1 GCA_028681135.1 Kiritimatiellia bacterium
TCGCGCTCGGTGGAACGACCTGCAGGCTGAAATTCGGGCACCACGGCTGTAATCACCCCGTCATGGATTTGCGGACCCAGGCTGTCGAAATCACTTCCCAGAACCACAACTACATGCTCGATGCCGATACGCTGGATTCAGATGCGGTAGAAATCACCCACCGCAGCCTCAACGATCAGACCGTCGAAGGCCTGGAAGTGAAAATCCATCCGGCCTTCTCCATCCAATACCACCCCGAAGCCGCCCCCGGCCCACATGACGCCTGCGCCGCCTTTCGCCGATTCAGAGATCTAATAAGCAAAGGATAAGTGCTGTTTAAGCTTGGTGTGTATCCGATGGGAAAGGGGGGGCATTAAATCATAGGACTGAACTAGCCCCAGTTTAGTGGACACTCCATTAGTGCTTATTTCTTGTTCATTTCATACGTTAGTGGTGCCTGATATCCAAGCGTTGAATGACGCCTTCTCCGGTTATAGAACACTTCAATATAGTCGAACACCTGCAGTTGGGCCTGGGCTCTCGTCCGATAGTTCTCATGATGTGTTCTTTCCGTTTTAAGGCTGTGAAAGAAGCTTTCAGACACCGCATTATCCCAGCAGCAGCCTTTGCGGCTCATGCTGCATACCATTCCATGCTTCTTAAGGGTCTTCTGATAGACCTCCGAGGTGTGGGAGCCTTGATCCGAGTGTAGCAATACGCCTTCCTCCGGGGCTCTCCGCATAAGGGCCATCTCAAGGGCGTCGCTAACCAGTTCGCCTTTCATGCGCTCTGACATGGACCAGCCCACAACCGCTCTCGAGTATAGATCCAATATCGCACACAGGTACAACCAGCCCTCTCGAGTGGGAATAGCTGTAATATCAGTGGTCCAGCTCGTGTCCGGCTTTTTCACATCGAAGTGCTGCTCCAGCAGATTCGGCGCGGCAATGGTCTTGCGGGAGTCGGTTGTCACTCGGAACTTTCGAATCATCTTTGGAATGAGCCTGGCCTTGTGCATAAGCATCGCAACCGTGTTTTTACCGACCCAGATGCCTTCATCCAGCAGGTCATAGCGAATGCGGATCGCGCCGTAGGTTTCATGGCTGGCTTCAAAGAAGGAGCGTATCCTCTCTGTCAGTTCCCGGTGCCGCACAGACCGAGCATACTCCGGCCGCTTGCGCCAGGCATAGTATCCACTGGCAGAAACCTGAAGGACGCTGCATAGCCGGCGAATCGCATGCCGATGACAATGCCGACTCACAAAGGCGTACTTTACTTGAGCTCTCTGGCAAAGTACGCCGCGGCTTTTTTTAGGATCTCGATCTCCTCTTTCGCCGTGGCCAGCTCCTTTCGCAGCTGGGTCTTTTCAGGATCCGGATCAGCCGGGTGCCCTTTGCCGGAAAAGGCCACTCCGCCCTTGTTCTCGAGCTCTTTGCGCCATTTATAGATCTGGTTCTGCCGCAGCCCCAACTCCCGGGCAACTTGCGTTACCGGTTTATCAGACTCTTCGGCAAGCCGCAGGGCCTCCAGCTTGAACTCTTTCGTATATTTCTTATAGGTCTTTCGAACCATTTGGACTTCTCCTTCCGGGACAGTTTAGTCCCTTTCGGAGTGTCCATCAATCCGGGGTTAGATCAGACTGACCCCTTTGGCCCCTTTTCAGGAAAAAATAAATGGGGTCAGCCCTTCACAATACACATTAAAAGCGCTGATTAAACAGTGAACGGGTCAGTCTTTGCAATGTAGCATTATGAGTTGAAGGTGGCCGCCCGCTGCGCTATAGGCGCACCCAAGGACCACGCCCACGAAAAGGTGCCAGTTTCATAAATTAATGTTTTGGCTACTCCATTCTTCTGAAAAGGGTTGCGGGGATCGTATTTTGATCTTTGGGGGAGCAAAAGGGTCTCAAATCGCAATTCCCGACCTCTCGGGGGAGTCGGGACGAAGCGAAATGGGCTGAAATGGGCTGTTTCGGTTTTTTGGATGTTTTGATGGTTTTGGGAGCCGCGACGCCCTCGTCGGGCGGAATTGTGTAGCCGGGGGCGGGGCCTGTCTGCCTTTGGAGGAACCTCGGCCGATGAAGTCAAAACCGCCGGCCTCAACGCGACCGGCCGGGTGTTGATAGCGTTTTTGTATTGTCTTTTGCGGGGGAGCGGGCAAAATGAACAAAGAAATTTGGAGGATAGTCCCATGCAAAAAATCATACCGTTGACGATTATGGCGGCGTTGCTGCTGGCGGTTTCGAGCACTCCGGGTCAGGAGGTGTCTGTTTTTGACTCGAAGCACAACGCGGTGCTGAGCCGGTTGCAGAGTATGGGCCATGGCTACTACTCCCAACAGGAATGGGCCGAGGTCGAGCAAGCCGTAAATGAGCTGATGACCGATGCCGTTCAGCGCCAGGATGGCGACGCCATCATCCGGGCCACCGTCATCCAGGCGATGGTGTTGAGCGACATGCGCCATCAGCACGAGGCCGCCATCAAAGCGTTGCAGCGGGCGCGGGAGATCGTGCGCAAACTGGACGGGGTGGATGCCTCGCGCCTGTTTGTGAAGGAAGCCGAAGTACAGGCGGCCGCAGGCAATGCGGATGCCATTCAGACATTGATCGCGGACTACAAGGCCAGCGCCGATTACGATCCGCAGCCCTATGCGTGGTCGGGTGGGACCGGTCCCGGCGATCCCCTGGTGCTGACCCGCCCGAGCGCAGCCGGCCAGGACTCCCTGCCATTATCGATCATGGAAAGCGCGTTGGCCCGGGCCAGCGCGGCCTCCGGCGAGACCTTTCCCGATACGGTCATGACGGATGTTCAGGGGCACTCGTTTACGATGTCGGGTTTGCGCGGCAACGTGGTGCTGGTGGATTTCTTTGCGCGTGGTTGGAAGAATTGGGAGGACGACCGCGCCCTCCTGCGCGATCTGTGGGGACGCTATAATGTCCACGGCTTTGAGATCGTCAATATCTGCCTGGAGCGGAATCCCGTCGGACTCGAATTGGCTGGCCTTCCGGGGCGGGTCGTGCCCGGCGCGCCGGCGTTGGCGCGCTCCCTGGGTGTATTTGGCGATCGCACGACCTTCCTGTTGGACAGCAACGGCCAGGTTATTGCGCGTAATCTGCGCGGTCAGGACCTGGCCTTTGCTGTGCGCCACGCCCTGGGGCGCTAGGCGAGCCGGTCTCGCGCATGGCCTCGCCCGTATTCCATGGCTGGGTGGGGGCGGGGCTGGCCTATGTCGCGGCGGGGTGCCTGCTGGTAAAGAGAAGCTGGACGCGGCGCGCCGCCGGGTTATCATGCCCATCATGAGCACACCGCCCTCGATTGAGATTCCCGCCACCCTGGGCGTCATTGCTGGCCGTGGAACCTACCCCTGGCAACTGGCGCGCTCGGCCCATGCCCAGGGGGTCAAGCGGGTGGTGGCGTTTGCCTTCCGTCACGAGACCGAATGGGCCATCGAGCGCCACGCCGACGAGGTGGTCTGGCTGCATCTGGGGCGGCTGGGGGCGCTGCTGGATGCGGTGCAGGCCAAGGGCATCACCCATATCGTCATGGCAGGGCAGATCAAACCCACACGCTTATTCAGCCTGCGGCTGGATGCCCGCGCGCTGGCGATTCTACGCACGCTCAAGACTCGCAATGCCCATACCATCTTTGGCGCGATTGCCGAGGAATTACACAAAATCGGCGCGGAGCTGTTGCCGGCCAGTCGCTTTATGGAAACCGAAATGCCGGCCGTGGGGGTGTTGGGTGGCCGTGCTCCCGACGAGCGCGAGCAAGCCGATATCCGTTTGGGCGCACACGTCGCCAAAGTCACCAGCGGTCTCGACATTGGTCAGACCGTGGTGGTTAAGGATGGCACGATTCTGGCGGTGGAAGGCTTTGAAGGCACCGATCACACCATTCTGCGCGCGGGACGCCTGGGCGGGAAGGGGAGCGTCGTGGTCAAGGTAGCCAAGCGCGGACATGATATGCGCTTCGACATTCCGATCATTGGCACGCGCACATTCAAGATGCTGAAGAAGGCCGGTGCCTCCTGCCTCGCCATTGAGGCCAACCGCACCATTTTGCTGGCACGCGAAAAACTGGTGGCTGAGGCCGACCGCCAAGGGATTGCCTTTCTCGGGTTCGATGCCGCCGCCGCCGCTGACAACGATCACTGCTAACGGGAGTATTCCGACTATGACCGATTCCAGAAAAATCCGCACCGGGGTCGTGGGGGTGGGCAGTCTGGGCCAATGGCACGCCCGCATCTATTCGGAAATGGATGACGTGGAGCTGGTGGGTATCTATGACGCCAATAAAAAGCGCGCCAGGGAAATCGCCACGCGCTATCACACCACCGTTTTTGCGACGGTGGACGAGTTGGCGGATGCCTGCGAGGCCTTGAACATCGTTGTGCCGACCGACAAGCACCGCGCGGTGGCCGGGGCCATCATCGAAAAAAACCGCCATGTGCTGGTTGAAAAGCCTATTGCCGCCAGCACCACCGAGGCCGAGGAACTGGTGGAACTGGCGCAGCAGCACAATGTCATTTTGCAAGTCGGCCATGTCGAGCGGTTCAATCCGGTGCTGACCGTGCTGAATACGGCCAAACAGAAGCCGCTCTATGTCGAGGCCTTGCGTATTGCCTTGTATCCTCCGCAGCGGTTGGGATTGTTGCCGCGCGGCACCGAGGTCAGCGTAATCCTCGATTTGATGATTCACGACCTGGAAATTATCCTGCATCTGGTGCAGTCGAAGGTGGTGGACATTCGCGCGGTGGGCGTGCCCGTCCTGAGCAAGACCGAAGACATTGCCAATGTGCGGCTGCGCTTCGAGAACGGGTGCATTGCCAATGTCACCGCCAGCCGCATCAGCATGGAGAAGCAGCGCAAAATTCGCATGTTTCTGCGGGATGCCTATATTTCCCTCGATTACCAGGAGCAGACCGGAAAGGTGTTGCGTAAGAAGTTGCTGGGGATCGAGCAGACCGATATTCCCATCCATAAGGGCGAGCCGCTGGCGCTGGAACTGCGGGCCTTTGTGGATTGCGTCCGCAATCGTTCTGAGCCGGTGGTCAGCGGGGAGCATGCCGCGGAGGCCCTCAAGCTGGCGGTGGCCATTTGCCAGAGCATCCGCAAGGGCCAGACCTGAAAGACCCGAGCGGATGAAGAAACTGATGATCGTGGCCGGGGAGGTATCCGGCGACCAACATGCCGCCCGGCTGGTGCGCGACCTGCGCGCCGCGCGCAGCGATGTGGAGGTGTTTGGCATCGGGGGCGAGGCCCTGCGCCGCGAAGGCGTCCGGACCATCGTGGATGCCCGCGACATGGCGGTGCTGGGATTTTTCGAGGTGCTTTCCCGCCTGGTCTTTTTCCACCGGGTATTCAAGCAGATGGTCGCGCTGTTCACGCGCGAGAAACCCGACGCGCTGCTGCTGGTGGATTATCCGGGGTTTAATCTGCGACTGGCGGCACAGGCCCACGCCCGAGGCATCCCGGTGCTCTATTATGTCAGCCCCCAAGTGTGGGCCTGGCACAAAAGCCGCATTCCCAAAATGGCCAGGATCATTGATCTGCTGATGGTGATTTTTCCCTTCGAGGTGGACGTCTTTAAGGATACGGGGTTGAAGACAGTCTTTGTGGGGCATCCACTGGTCGAGTCCGTCCACCGCACCCTGGCGCGCCCGTCGCCGGAACTGCCCTGGCCGCCGGGCGCTCGGCGCATCGGACTGCTGCCCGGCAGTCGGCGGCAGGAGATTGAGCGCATCCTGCCCGTCATGCTCGCCGCGGCACAACAATTGCGCCGCCGCGATCCGTCCACGGCTTTTCTGGTGCCCGCGGCCAGTGCCGACATTCGCGACGTGATCACCCGGCAACTCGCGACCCTGGCGCCAGAGGACCGCGCGGCGGTCGCTGTTGTGGAGGGCCAGATGCGCAACGTGGCCCGGCAGGCCCGTGCGGCCATGGTCTGCTCCGGCACCGCCACGGTCGAAACCGCCCTGATGAAATGCCCGATGATCGTCGTCTACCGCATGGCGGCACCCACCTATTGGTTTGGCCGTCTGATGATCCGCGTGCCGTGGTTGGGCATGGTCAATCTGATTGCCAAGCGCACGTTGTGTCCCGAATTCATTCAGGGTGCTGCCCGGCCCGCCGCCATGGCCGAGGCCATCGAAGCCCTGGCCGTTGATGGCCCGGACCGCCAGGCGCAACTGACGGGGTTGGACGAGGTCGCCCGGGACTTGGAAGGGGCGGACACCATTCCGACCGCCGGCCAACTCGTGGCGCAAGCCCTCGGCTGATACCCGGTCACCCTTCGCCAACCATTCGGGACGCATCTGCGATTCGGTGCATTGGCCCGGCACGGAATCCAACTCCGGCTCACCGGGGACGGTTCGCCCTTCTACCCCATGCGATCTTGTGCAAAACCGGTAGGGCGAATCGTCCCGATGAGCCGTTCCTGCACCCCATCGCAGATGCGCCCAACCATTCGCCATCCTGTTTCCTGGAGCAGTTTAAGATATTCTGTAGACGGTATTGGATCTCAAAAATGAACTGGCTCTCCCGACCACAGGGGGTGTCGGGATCGCCCTGCCGGGGCCGGAATTGAACGCTGTTGGTAGGGCTAACCCTCCGGGTGACCGCGGCTGTTAGGGTCGGAACAAGGAGATGCAATTTCTTAAAATGCTCTGGTCTTGACCTAGTGCGCTTGACGGGCGACACTGAATGGGATGAACGGTTCCACTTGGTTTGAATTCTTTCGCGGGTTGCCCTGGCTGTCGTGGGGTGCAGCCGTTCATGTTCTCCTCTTCCTAGCGGTGCTGCTGCATGTGCTGCGGCATCGGCGTCGTGCAGATTCCACCCTGCTGTGGCTGTTTCTCACCTGGTTGCTGCCGGTGGCGGGGGCCGTGCTGTATGCGATGTTCGGGGTGGACCGCGTTCCCAAAGTACGCTGGCGGCGGGCAGTTCAGCGTCGGGTGCGCATGGACGGCGCGCAGCGCGCAGCGTCAGGGGATATCTTGCCGGAGGCCTACTGGCAATCCATGAGCGGAGCGCCGACAACCCCCGAGGACGAATGGACCCGGGCCCTGGATCGGCCGATGGCGGTGACGCTGCAGAACTTTCCCTTGCTCGGCGGCAATCAGATTATGCCGCTGCTGACGGGCGATGAGGCCTTCCCCCAGATGCTGGCCGCCATTCGTGCGGCGCAGCACCATATCCATTTGCAGTCATTCATCATTGGCAATGACGATGTCGGGCGCGCGTTTCTGGAGGCGATGGCCGAGCGGGCACGCGCGGGAGTGCGCGTACGGGTGCTCTTTGATCGCTTCGGTTCTTCCTACGCGTTGTTTGGCGGCCTCTTCCGTTCCTATCACCGCGTTCCCAATATGACCCTGGCCGGCTGGACGCAGTCAAATCTGTTTCGCAAGCAGCTCCATTTCAATTTACGCAATCACCGCAAGATATTGGTGGTGGATGGCGCGGTGGGGTTCATGGGCGGTGTGAATCTCAACGACTATTCGCACAGCCGCGAGGGCCAGGAGGCGATCCAGGACTACCACTTCGAGGTCCAGGGGCCGATTGTCCAGGAATTACAGTATACCTTCCTGCGCGATTGGCATGTCATGACGGAGGAAGACCCCGAGCAGCTTTTGAACGCGGCCCATTTCTTCCGCCAACCGATGCCCGGGACCGCCTTGGCGCGCGTGGTCAACAGCGGGCCGTCGTCGGATTTGGATGTGGCAGTGGATATGTTCTTCAATGCGGTCAACACAGCGCGCGAGCAGGTGTTCATCATCACCCCGTACTTCCTGCCGTCGGAAGACCTGCTGCGGGCGCTGCGGCTGGCGGCGCTGCGCGGGGTGCGCGTCTACCTGGTCGTGCCCGAGAAAAGCAACCACTGGTATACCACGTGGGCGGCACGCGCCATGTACGAGGACCTGCTGGAGTCCGGGGTGCGCCTGTTTGAGCGTCGGCCCCCGTTCATGCATGCCAAGGCGATGACCGTGGACGACCGGATGGCCATCGTCGGATCATCGAACTGGGATTATCGCAGCCTCTTTTCCAACTATGAAACCAGCCTGGTCATCTACGATCCCCAGTTCGTCATGCATCTGAAGCTGTTGATGATCGAGGACCTCCACGAAAGCCGCGAGCTGGAATTGAGGGCCTTCAAAAACCGACCGGTGAGCCACCGCTATCTCGAAAATTTCTGCAACCTGTTTTCGCCGCTGTTGTAGCCTGAATGTCGCGGCTGGCGCCGCCTGGCGTTTTATGTTGCTGGTGGCCAACGGTGGCTCCCGTGCCGTGCAAGGCGGCAGGGCCCACACCACCGAGAAGGGGCAAGCGCTTCCCTGCGCCCCCCCCGTTGCCCCAAGAGAAAGGATTGCACGGGGGCGGGGGGGAGGCTAAACTTGCGTCTGATAGTGATGGATAAGGAGGACGGCAATGCGCACAAGAAGACGGTGGATTGGGATGGGGTTGCTTGCAGGGCTGATGCTCGGATGCGGGGGGCCGGGCGGCGGGCCCCAGGTCTATAAACTGACCTACAGTATTTTCTTCCCGCCCCTGCACATTCAGGCGCAGACGGGCATGGATTGGGCCAAAGAAGTCGAGCGCCGCTCCGAGGGGCGTATCCAGATCACGGTGCATCCAGGCGGAACGTTGACCAGAGCCGAGCAGTGCTGGCAGGGAGTCCTCAGCGGAGTGTCCGATCTGGGCATGAGCTGCTTTGCCTATACCCCCGGCCGATTCCCCTTGCTGGAAGCCTTGGATTTGCCGCTGGGCTGGCCGGATGGCCTGACTGCCACGCGCGTGGCAACAGCCCTGGCCTCCCAGTACGAACCCGCCGAGCTGCAGGGGGCAAAAATCCTCTATGTCCACGCGCATGGGCCCGGTATCCTGGCCACCCATAAACCGGTGCGCTCCCTGGACGATTTGCAGAACATGAAAATTCGCGGCACGGGATTGTCGGCCGGAATCGCCACGGCGTTGGGGGCCACCGCCATCGGCATGCCGCAGCCCGAAACCTATGACGCGCTCCAAAAAGGCGTCGTGGAGGGCACGCTCTGTCCCATTGAAACCCTCAAGGGCTGGAAACAGGGCGAAGTGATTGAGTATATCACCGATACCAAGGCCATCGGCTATACCACCGCCATGTTCGTGGCTATGAATCGACAAACCTGGGATCGGCTGCCCAAGGAGCTGCAGCAGGTCGTGACCGATGTCAGTGCCGAGTTTGTCGACCGGCACGGGTTGGCCTGGAACCAGGCCGATACCGAGGGGCGGGCCTTCGTACACGAACTGGGGCGCGAGATTATTCCGCTCTCGCCCGAAGAGGAGCAGCGCTGGAAAGAGCAGATGACCCCGATTGTGGCCGAGTATGTCCGGCGAACCATGGCCAACGGTCTGCCCGGTGCGGAATTCTTGGCGCAGGCGCAGGCAATGATCGCCGAGGCGCGTGCGGACCAACCGTGAGACCCTTATCGGGAACCAGCGCCCGCACCGGCATCCTGCGAACCCTCATCCGGGCCATGTCCGTGGTGGGCAGTCTGGCCGTAGTGGGCCTGGTCGGGGTGACCGTGGCAGATGTGATCGGCCGCCAATTCGGATTGCCGGTCAAGGGCGCGTATGATCTGGTCCGGGTGCTGGGGGCCGTGGCCATTGCCTGCGCACTGCCGCTGACCAAGGCCGTCAAAGGCCACATTGCCATCGAGTATTTCTTTCAGAAAATGGACCGCCGTGGTCGCGCCGTGGTCGATACCCTGATGCGACTGGTTCTGCTGGTTCTGTTTGGGCTGCTGGCGGTGCAGTTTGTTCGTCAGGGGCTGCTCTTTCGGGACAGTGGCGAAGTGACGACGACCCTGCACATGCCGATGTTCTGGGTGCCGTGGCTGATGGCGCTGGCCTGTGCGGTCACCGCGGGCGTCACCCTGTGGCATGTGCTGCATCCGGGCCGATCCATGATGAGTTCGCGCCGATGAGCGATCTGCAGATCGGCCTGATGGGCATCGCCCTATTGTTTGCGCTGCTGGCCACGAGTATGCCCGTGGCGTTTGCCATGACGATTGTGGGCACGGCGGGCTTTGCCGTCATGGTCAATGGGTCCGCGGCGCTGCATGTGCTGGTGACGGACTGGTACGACACGTTTTCAAACTATGGCCTGACGGTGATCCCGCTGTTTGTCTTCATGGGGCAGGTGGCCTTTCATACCGGACTCAGCCGCAAACTTTTTGCGGCGGCCCAGTGCTGGTTCGGGTGGCTGCGCGGCGGTCTGGCGATGGCGACCATTGGCGCCTGCGCCACATTTGGCGCCATCTGCGGATCGGGTCCGGCGACGGCGGCGACCATGGCCGCGGTGGCCCTGCCGGAAATGAAGCGCTATAAGTATGACCCCGGCTTTGCCGCCGGCACCGTCGCTGCCGGGGGCAGCATCGGCATGCTCATCCCGCCCAGCGTGGTGTTTATTGTCTATGGCGTGATGACCGAGCAGAGCATCGGTAAGCTGTTTCTGGCCGGCATTGTGCCGGGGGTGATCGTCAGTCTGTTGTTCATGGTGACGGTGTGGGGGCTGTGCACGCGCAATCCCGCCCTCGCCCCCCCGACGGCCTCTGTGACTTGGCGCCAGCGGGTCCGTTCGCTGGCCGGAGTCGTGGAGATTCTGCTGCTGTTTGGCCTGGTGATGGGCGGCATGTTTGCGGGCTGGTTCACGCCGACCGAGGCTGCGGCAGTCGGGGCCGCGGGCAGTGTGGCGATTGCCGTGTTGCAGGGCAAATGCCGTTTCCGGATGCTGGCGGCAGCGCTGAACGAGACCCTGCGCACCTCGTGCATGGTGTTGGTGATTGTGGCCGGGGCGACTGTCTTCGGTCACTTCCTGCAAATCACCAACGTGCCCACCCAACTGGCGGCCGGTCTGGCGGGATTGCCACTGCCCCCAGCCGGTATCATGCTCGTCATTTTGCTGTTCTATCTGGTGGCCGGGGCGTTCCTGGATGCGCTGGCACTGGTGCTGCTGACCGTCCCCATTTTCTATCCGGTGGTCCTCACGCTGGGATTTGATCCGATCTGGTTTGGCGTCATGATTGTGCTGGTGACCCAGATGGGCGTCATTTCGCCGCCGGTCGGGGTGAATGTATATGTGGTCAGCGGGATGGACCGCGCGGTCTCCCTGCAAAGTGTGTTCAAAGGAGCCTTGCCCTATCTGGTGGCGCTGATGGTGGCTACGCTGCTGCTGCTGGCGCTGCCTCAACTGGTGCTGGCACCCGTGGCCTGGATGAAGTAACCCCTGGAGGAAAATGTCATGGACGAAATTGATGCCCGGCAGAACTTCAGCAAAATCCTTTTCGGCACCGACTTCTCGCCCAACGCGGACCGGGCCTTTGCCTACGCCATTCGCATGGCGATGCGCCATAGCGGCTGCGACCTGCACCTGCTGCATGTGATCCCCGAGCCGCCCGCCCAGTTCTGGAAGGGCTATATCTATGAAGTGGACGAAGACGTGGATGCCCGCGCCAAGCGCGAAATTGATCAAAAAATCGCCGAGGTCTATCGCCCACGCGTCCCGGAAGGCGTCCGCCTTGTGGTCGCCATGCGCATCGGCGAGGCGGGTCATCAGATGGTTGAATACGCGCAAGCCATGGACATTGATTTAGTCATCATCGGCCGCCAGGGCGTCGGCAAGGTGGGCAAGATCTTCTTTGGCAATGTCGCCGAACGTGTCGTGCGCAAGTCCCCCTGCCCGGTGCTGGTCATCCCGCCCCTGGCCACCCGCCGCCCCTAGCGCGGACAGCGTTTTAATGCACGGGCCGCTAGCCGGTATAATCCAGGGTAGTCGTTATCTGAAAATAACCGCTTATTATAATAGGCGGACCTAGCCTGCATTATTCATCAACATGGATAAAAACGCCGTACCATAATGCAGCGTAGTTTGATATGGACAACCGCACAAAAAGTCGGTTTTATCCATGTTGACCAAGGGCGCGACGATTCCAGCCCATCTGCTTTGTTGCGCGGGGGTTCGCAGTATGCCTATACGGCTTCACTCTCCCGACACTCTGGGAGAGGTCGGGACATCTGGGCCGGACTTGTCGCGTGAATAATCCAGGCTAGCCGGTATAATTCAGAGTAGTCGTTATCTAAAAATAACCGCTTATTATAATAGGCGGACTTAGTCACGTTGGTCGTTACCTGGGGGGGAGGGGGCGGTGGCGAGGGGGGGGGCAGCAGAAATGCTACAATTCACGGGCCCCTTTTCCTGAAGTAGGGCGCGGCGGGCCCATGGGGGTCGGGGGGTGGTAGCGCTGTTCGTGGCGGTTGGACTTGCGCCAAATGAAAGCCCGCAAAAGAAGGTTTGCGCCCAAGGCCATCAGGAGCCCCGCGGTGCCGGCTTTGAGCAGAACCCAGGCGGTGGCGGCGGCCGCTACCATCGCCAGGAATCCGCCACCCAACCAGCTCGATAGGACCCAAAGGGCGCGCCCGATTTTGAGGTCTGCATCGCCGCGGGCCATCGTGCGGTCTCCCATGCCGGTGGCAACGACGGCGGCAAAGGTGACGTAGGTGGTCGAGACGGGGAAGCCGTTGCTGGAGGCAAAGGCAATGACGCTGGCGCTGACGGACATGATGACGGCGGCACGCAGGGGGTCGAAGTGGACGCGCTTACCGCGATCATCCACCTGCGGGGGGGGGGCCAGACCGGGGCCAGCGGGACGCAACCGCAGCAGAAGCCCGGCCAGACGGCGGCACCAGCGGGGGGCGTAGAGCGCAATTTGGTCGTATTGACTGCCGGTATTGACGGCCGCACGAGTCACGCGCTGAGCGCTTTTGGTGCTCATGCCCAGCACAATCAAGATGCCCCCTGCGGCAAGCAACCAAACGGGAATCGGCATCTGGGTGGCCGCGGCGGTACTCGCATCGGCATGTTTCCACAGCCAGAAGGCGGAAAGGCCGGGGGCGGCGCAGTTGGCCAAATCATTCTGACCGAAAGCGAAGGCGAGGCAGAGCATGCCGAGAATGGCCAGGATGCCGAACAGACGCCGGGTCAGGCGATCTTGGAAAATGGTGACCAGCATATGCACCAAGAGGGTCATGGCTCCCCATGCCACTAGTAGGAAGGCACCGGTTCCCATGCGATCCACGACCTGTTCGCGGAAGGCCGCGACGAGGGGGATGGCCATCATCCCCTTGAGCACCATGAACCAGGCCATGCCCGTCAGCATCAGGCCGGCCACCCACGGACCATGGAGCAGGACACGCAGGTGGTCGGTATGTTCGTTGCGAATGGCTGCGCGGAACATGCGCTGGACCAGGAAGCCGGCGACGCCGCTGAGTAGGATGGACATGCCGATGGCATTGAGAACGGAACTGACCTTGCTCCAGTGGACGATGCCCAGCGACAACGATACGCCCAGGGCGGCACCCACGAGTTCAAAAACCAGGGAAGCGGTGGTGCTGATCGGCATGCCGTAGGCGGAGAAGGTATGCAGCAGGGCGGTATCCACGATGTAGGCCGCAACATAGACCACCATGGCTTGATGCAGATTCAACTGCCCCGGATCGAATATCCCGTTCCGGGCCGTTTCCATCACGGGAGCCGCAAACAGTACCCCCAGCAGCACGGCTGCCCCGGCCAGCCAAATGGCCGCCCGGCGTGAAAGCACCCGTGACCCAAAGACGCCGTTGATCAGGTTGGCCGCATCGTTCTTGCCCACTTCCAGGCAATCCCAGGCCAACATCCCCAACGCCACCACCATCAACCAGGTTGTGAATGTCGGCATTTACGACCTTCCTTCTCACCATCCAGGTGGATGGATTCGGCGGCACTCTACTCGCAGAGCAAGCGCGGGGGCAAGGATAAAGGTTAATCGTTTTACCGATTATCGTTTTAGATTATCACAGGGGTCGTGCAAGCGGGGAAAGCGGATTGCGTTGCGGGGCGGGGTATGGTGTAGTGGGCCTCCGACACGGCGTGGTTCACTGGGACAATCAGCGCCGGTCCTACGAGGTTTTTCTTATGGCAGCTTTGATGTTATATCTGATTGGCGCGCGGTCCGCGGGCAAAACGTCTGTGTTCGACGCATTGAGCCAGACCCCCGCGGGGCCGCATTATGCCTCCAAGGGGGCTCATCGGCTGGGGACCGTAAAAGTCCCCGATGCGCGATTGGCGGTGCTGCGGGATTTGTTTCACCCTAAAAAGTATATTCCCGCTGAAGTCACGTTTGTGGATGTGGCGCTTCCACCCGGTGCCGTGGGCAGCGGATTCGGAACCCTGAACGCCTTTTTGGGAGAGGCGGATGCCTTTGCCTTGGTGGTGCAGTCCTTCGGAGAGATGGATGGGGCGGGCAAGCCCCTGAATCCGGTGGCGCAACTTGATTCCATTCTGCTGGATTTGGCAATGGCCGATCTGGAGAAAATCGAGCGGCGGATCGAGAAGATCGAGCAAGAGCTGAAGCGCGGTCTCAAGCAGAGCCTGCCGGAGATGGAGGTGCTGCAAACCTGCAAGACGGCGATCGAAGCCGGCCAGGCGTTGCGCGAGGTGCAACTGACCACCGAAGAGCTGAAGCGCATCAGCAGCTTTAGCTTCCTGTCGCAGAAACGGGTGCTGGTGGTGGCCAATACGGGCGAGGATGATCCGGTGGGCGAAAAATGTGGGCCACTGCGTGAGAGCTGCGAGGCCAAGAGCCTGGATTTTCTGGCCTTTTGCGCGCCCTTGGAGGCGGAGATTGCCGGCTTGCCGCCGGAAGACCAGGCAGGGTTTCTGGCGGACTATGGCTTGGATGAACCGGCGCGAATCCGCTTGATCCAGGCCGCCTATCGCACGCTGGACCTCATCAGTTTCTTTACCGTGGGGCCTGATGAAGTGCGGGCCTGGACCATCCGTCGTGGCGATACCGCGGTGATCGCGGCCAGCAAAATCCATACCGATCTGGCCCGGGGATTTATCCGCGCCGAAACCGTGGCCTCGTCGACCTTGATCGAGATGCAAACCTTGGCGGCCTGCCGCGAGGCCGGCGTGCTGCGGCTGGAAGGCAAGGGCTATGGGGTCCAGGACGGCGATGTCATCGAAATCCGGGCCAGCGTCTGATAGCTGAACTCATGAACAGTAAGAGAAGCCAGACTCACGCCAAGACGCGAAGGCACGAAGGGGGACAGTGGGCAGTAGGGAGTGGGGAGTAGTCGGCCATTTCCTTTGCTCAAAGCACGGCTCACCGGGGACGGTTCGCCCTACCGGGGGCGGGAATGTGCGTCATGGGTAGGGCGAATCGTCCCGATGAGCCGCTCCTGTACCGAATAGCAGATGCACCCAGTCGGAACTCACTCGTGCTAAAGCGTCCACCATTGCCGTCCGAGAGCAGCGAGCTGACCCGCTTATTTGAAGCAAATGCGCGAGATGAGGTCGTTGAAACTTTCCTCGCCGCTGAGTAGTTCGATTTCGACGCGCAGAAAGTAGATCGGGATGTCGCGTCGTTCGATCTTGGGGAATCGGACCGCATCTTTTTCGGTGGTCACGATGGCGTCGGCCCCGCGATCACGGCTGGTGTTGATGATGTCGAGAATTTCCTGCTGGGTGTAGCGGTGATGATCAGCAAAACGCTTGCGGTAGACCAATTCGCTGCCGAGACCTTGGAGGGATTGTTCAAAACCGCGGGGAGCGGCAATCCCTGACAGGGCCGCAATCTGTAGGCCCTTCAGAAATGTCAGGGGTTGGCGCTCGCCACTGAAGACATCTTGCAGATATTGGGGGCTGTGGCGGCATTCGGCAATTTCTGCTTTGTCGTTGAGGGCACGAATTTGCTGCTTAAGTTCCGGGGAACCCTCGCGGGTGGATTTAGTGATAAACACAAACGTGGCGCGCGACAGATGCCGCGCGGACTCGCGCAGCAAACCACGGGGCAGGACAAAGCCGTTGTCAAATGGATTGGTGCGGTCCACCAGGACAATATCGACGCGGTGTTTGAGGCGCAGGTATTGGAACCCATCATCGAGGATCAGGGTGTCGCAGCCCATCTTCTGAATGGCGTAACGCCCGGATTTCACGCGGTCTTTGTCGACCAAAACACAGACCTCAGGCAAGTTCGAGGCCAGCATGTAGGGCTCGTCGCCGCCGTGGGCAGAGTCGAGCAGGAGTTTCTGGCCATCGGACACAATGCGGGGGGGGGGCTGGATGGGGGCGTTGAAAGTGAGGAGATTCTTGAGTTTGACGAGCAGGGGCGTCTCGACCTTTTTATACCCACGGGACAGGATCGCCACCTTGCGGCCATTTTGTTGCAGCGCTCGGGCGAAGACTTCGACGACCGGGGTCTTGCCTGTGCCGCCAACGGTCAGATTGCCAATACTGATGACCTGGCAGCCAAGCGTCTTGGAGCGGATCAGCCGGTGCTCGAAAAGCGCCAGGCGCATGTTCATGATGAAACTGTACAGGCGCGATAATAGCTTGAGCACGAAGCGCAGGAAATTTGGCCAGGCACCATGAAGGCGATCGGAGACGATCGCCAAAAAGAAAATCTCAAATCTTTCGCGGGAGGAACGGGCCATGGGGAGACTATGCGGAGGAAGGGCGACCGGATTCAATTCAAAAAGAAGCTACGGATTCAACGGATTTCACGGATGGGGAAAGAGGGGGGGGGGCGGGCGGAAGGTTGGGTGGTTTAATCCACGCTGCAGATGGCTTCGGGATTCACGAGGTTATCAAAGATGCTGTTGGCCGCATCGGCATCTTTTAGGGTCACGACGTGGCCATCGAGGAAGAGAACGTTGCGAACATTCGCGCCGTGATTGTCGTCTTTGGTGAGTGGGGGCATGGCGCCGGGGGTGGCGGGGCCATATTCGCGTGCGTTGGATTCATCGCACAGCAGGGGGGCCAAGGCGGGCGTTTCCACGGTGCGCAGCAGGTGGTAGCCGGAAATATACATGTAGCTGCAATTGCCGGCCTGCGACTGGAAGGATCCAATATCCTTGGCGACGGAAACCGGACTGTTATTGCCGTCAATTTTATCGCTGGGACAGACCCAGAGGCTCAAATCCGTTACATATCCGTTGGTATAGACATGGACGACAATAGCGGTGAAGTCAGGGGTTTCAGCAAACGGCTCGCCCGCCGGAGGCAACGGTTTGTGATGCGGCATGGCCCCCTTGTGGTCGGCGGCATAGGAGGTGAAGGCAATGCCAATGCTTTTGAGGTTGTTGGCGCAGGAGGAGCGCCGCGCCATTTCGATGCCTTTCATGGAGGCGGGCATGATGATGGCCATGAGCATCGCCAAAATGGCGATGACCACCAGCAGTTCGATCAGGGTGAAAGCGGATTTGTTGTGCATGAGTGGGATCTTTCGGGTCAGGGGGCGTTGTAATAGGGGGCCATGAAGGCGTGCCAGTTGCCTTCGCTGTACCAGGTGGTGCCAGCGGCGTCGGTGAAGACGAAGTCGATGCTGTGGGAATAATTGCTGGAGACCTCGAAGGTATATTCCCACGTGGTGCCGGCGGTATTGGTCATGGCGGGACGAGGATGTAACTCATCCTGCCAGTTATCGAAGCCCATGTGGAGATAGATGTTGCTGGAAGCGGCCAGGGGCGTGCCGGCGGCATCGAGGGTGATGGTGAAGGGGGAGCCGGGGACAGGTGGCATGGGGGCCATCGTGACGCCGCCGCTGCCGCGGACAAACTGGAAATCGCCGCCCGTGGTGTACCAATCGTTAGTTGGACCCCCGCGGGGCTTGAATTTGACGCCAGCGCCATCGACGCTGGCGGGCAGCACGATATCGGTCATCCAGGTGCCATCACCAATGAACTGCATGGGCTGGCCCTCGTCCCACGTCGGGGTGCGGAAAGTGCCGGTGAGGGTCATGCTGCGTTTGCCGCTGAGATTGGAAAGGAATTGGCAGAAGTAGACGCGTACGGTGGTGGCCCCCACGGGGATATCGGCGTTGGGTTCCCAGTAGGTGGGGGTGGGGTTGGGCTCGGGCCCAGCGTAGGGGGTATAGAACTCCTTGGCATCGGAGGCCTGGGCGATGGCGGCGGACCATTGGCGGACGCCGCCATTGGTGGAGGCGGGGGTGGCGCGATGACCGTAGTCGTCGAACTGATTATTGAGCAGGTTGGTGGAGATGCGCACGCCGTGGGCGCCCTCGGTGAGCACGTTTTCGAATTGGACCGAAGCGGTGGTGCCGGTGAGGGAGACGCCAGTGAGGGCGGGGGCATTGGAGGGCGGCGGGGGGGGGATGTTTTCGTTGTCCCAGACCCAGGGGGTAAGAACGATCTGGGCGGTTCCTTCTGGATCGGCCACATAGTAGTCAAGGTTGTGGGTCGGGCTTTGGTAAGACGTATTGCCGGCGGTCAGGACGAAAAATTTGTAGATCATGCTGCGCGGGGAGCGGCGGGCCTGCCACCATGTATTGCCAAGGTAGGGCTCGGTGCCAGGAATTTCCTCGGGAAAGTAGACCGATTTGCGTCCTCCCACGAGAGAGTAGGGGTCGCCGGGTTCGATGGCGGCATCAATACCATTGGTGGAGAATGCCCAGAGGTGGGAATAGATGCCGTCGCCGGCGACCGCATCGCCCAAGGTGCCATCATCGACCAATTGGATGCCCGCATTGCTCCAGGCCACATAGACCGAGGCATCGGGATAGTCTTGAGCGGGATTGCCGCCGGTTTCGCCGGTATCATTAAAGCCGCGCAGGGGATCGGAGCCCAGCACCATGACGCGGGTGAGATCGTTGGTGTTGCGCATGGATAGATCGAGTTGGAAGAGGATGTCGCGACGAACGCGGACCCCGGCATCGCCGCGGCGCATATCCTGATAGAGGCGATTGTGGGCCGTGGGTTCGTTGGTATCGCCGGGATTGCGGAGGGGGGCCGCGGCGGGGCCCAGATAATCGCGGACGGTAATGAAGCTGTCGTTAGTGGAAAGGGCGAGGGGGCGGGCGGTATCGGCGAACTCCGTCAGGCGAATCGCTTCATAGGTATTCGTGTTGTCAATGCGACCGCTGTACTTGTAGAAGATGTCGGCGGGGGTGCCGGGCGGGAAGGTGACGGTGGCGGAGGCCCAGCCATTGGAGCCGGGGATGGGTACGAGGGGGGTGGAGCCCAAGGGTGGGTAGCCCCACTCCAGGGGCAGGGCGTTGCCATTGACGAAAAAGGCCGATGGCGTGGCGTGCGAGGCGCTGCTGCCCATGCCGGAATCGGTATTCACGACAAACGTGACCTCGACGAATTGGGGGATGGCCGATTCAGCCGGGAAGAGGCAGAATTCAACGTCGCGGCTGTTGGCGGCGGCATCCTCGACACCGGTGGAAATGAGGGGAACATAGTTAGTGGAAAGGGGCTCGCTCAGGCCCAGCAGGACGCTCTGGGGGCACTGGGCGGTCGCAGACGTGGGACGGGCGAAGCCGGTGCCCACGAGCCAATTCATGGTGTTGGCCGCGCTGCCAGGAGTGACGGGCTCATTGAAGGCGACATAGATATTGCTGCCCCCGAGGGCGGCGGAGGCCGTGCGGATCCAGGGGGCATTGACATCGCCGCTGAGCATGTCGGGGATGCCATTAGTATCGGCGTCCACGAGGACATCGAGATAGGTGGCGGCAGTGACGATACCGTTCGTGTAGTCGGCGACGGCCTGATTGGGGATGGTGTCGGGGGAACTCCAGGCGCTGGCGGGGTCATTATTATGGATGCCAGCGAGAAGGCGCAGGGCGGCACCGCGCGGGACGGTTTCGCCGGGTTCGACGGTGCCAAAGCGGTTGGTATGATACAGAACGCCCCAGGGAATACGGGCTTCAAAGCCCTTATGGGGGCAGACGGTGGTGTTGTTGACGCTGGCCATGTCTACGGGGGTGCCGATGGGGGTGGCACCGTTGCCGGCGTCAAAGAGCGAATCGGTGTTGTTGGTGGAGGGGAGCGCAATGCCGTCGTAGGAAATCCGGATGGCATTGTTGTAGAAGCCCTCGCTGGCGAGCATGTAGTCGAGACCGAAAGAGCCGCTGCCATCGGTCCAGCCGTAATCGTTATACTGGATGTAGCTGGGTTCAATGCTGGTCCAGTTGGTGGTGGTGGTCGCGCCGGTGCCCGCATCGGGATCGACGTCGATCAAGACCACCAGTTTATTGTTGTCGGCCTGCCAAGCCTGGAGGGCGATATAGAGGTAGGTGGCATCCCAGGTGACATAAAGGTTTGAGAGGGTGCCGTTGGCACCCCAGGTGGCGGGGCCAACAAACGACCCGCGCAGATCAGTGGCGTCGTATTCGAGCGGTTGGCCGTCAAGAACCGGGACATTGGGGGGCGTAGCCCAGGCCCAGGTTGCCAGCAAAACGCATCCACAGAAAATTAATGCCTTGTTCATGATCGCCTCCATGCTTTATCTCTCAGTCTACAGAAGAAACAAGGCGGACAAAAGCGAAAAAGCCATGAAGAGGGGGGCTGAAAAGACGGCCCCCGTGCCGTCTGGGATCGACCCACAACCAACTATAGTGGTAATACCGCAGCACCTCTCGCACCTGATCCTTCAGTTTTAATTCTGATGTCGGCCTGAATTTGTTCTTGTCTCCCATAAGACAGCCAAATATCATGACCGCGATTAGGGAGTTAAAGCCCCAAAATGCATATAGGGACACGTTGCCCCATCATCTTCCATGTAATCAGCCTCAATCACGTCATATATGGAAAAATATGTCCATACCTATAGGGGTGATACATGGAAACTTTCCATATATGACCATAGTTGGCTAATAATATTATGAAAAAGATAATACCGATTCTGATCATCGCAATATGCGTATCTAGCTGTACAAAACCGAAACCAACAGAATCACCATTCGTACTGCCAGCAGGCGTTACTTATGAAACTGAGGGTGATATCGAATTCCACGCCTTCCATTGGGGGTCGAATGCTACTGCAGCTGTGTTCATGATATACCCTCATCCAGCAGGGCTAAATTATGCGATGGTCGATAAGATGGCCAGTGACAGCATCCCCACACTTGAAGCGGCAATGCGTGAAGTTGAAGGTGTTGATAATCTCAATACAGAAACACATGATTTCAAGGCGGGAGATTTCACAGGAAAAGTGATCAACTGCACAGTAAATATGGCCGACGGAAAGAAGGTCTACCAAGCAATGCATATCCTATGGGATGGGACCCGTCTCTGGCAGGGCCAATTAACGGGCACTACTGAAAATGACTTAGAAATGGGTGAACGTATTTTGAATTCAAAAACAAAATGAAAGCAAACAAACGCGCTGCGTTCCACAAGCCGCCATTATGCGATGGCCTCCACTCGCTACAAACGCTATTCTTAAACCCGGTGGGTCGATCCTGACCCGTGATGTTCGCTTGTGAAAGGTATAAGAACTCCCATGATACGATATACTCCACAACTCAGTCGCTCTGAGGTCATATTGATTACCTTCATCCTGCTGGCCTCAGCGATCATTCAACTCACTGGATCCTTCTGGATCGGTTATATTTCCGACGACTATGATCTCCTCATTCAAGCTCAATCTACACACATACTGAAGCCCCTTGAAGGGCATCACTTCTCACCTGTAGTAATAGGGCTCTTCAAGCTTGCAGGAAACTACAGTCTTTCGCCTATACTGTGGCATTGCCTTGCTCTCTGTATGCACGCAGTGAACACGGTGCTTGTGTTCTCTCTTGTTCGCACTAGCTGCCTTCTACACAAATGGCCCGCACTGACTGTGACCACACTGTTCGCTCTCTCAGCAGCAGGATATGAAGCGTTAGCATGGGTATGCAGTATCGGTTACGTACTGGTTCTCCCTTGCATACTTGTAGCGCTCCTGGTGGCACTTACTGCACCCGCCAAACGAGCCCCCTTCGTTGGTATTCTTCTTGTTTTCCTCCAAATATGCGCTTTTGCCATCTGGGATTGGGGAATTCTAATGCTCCCCTTGGTCGTTGTCTCGCTCGGGTTCCGCCTCCGGCAGAAAGAAATTCGATTTTTCCACGCCTTCCTGATGCTCTGGCCGTCTGTTGCCGTGTGGTGCATGTTCATGGTTCTGAGAACAGTCTTGAATGTCAAATCAGGCTACCATGGCGGGCTGGACGGATTGACCCTTGGAGCCAAAATAATCGCAGCGGCACCACTGACAAATCTACTGCCGAATACAACCACAACACTTCTCAAATCCACTTGGGGGATACTCGGTATGGTCATAATCTGGGCAGTTCTGTGCTGGTCTGCGATGAAAGATCGAGTGGTAGCACTAGCGGTGGCTCTATACATTGTGTGCGTGATCCCTATCATGCTCTTTGGCTCGCTACAATCGCGCTATGCCTACATCGCGACACCTTTTCTTGGTCTGGCACTTGTGCAGGCGACAACACGGCTAAAAAGAACTCACCTCAGCCTGATTCTTGGCATCATCTTCGTTGTGGGACATACAGTATTCGCGATACAGCGATCCCAGCTATGGGCGAGTGCTTACTGTGCCGCTAAGGGTCTCCGCACGACAATTGACAGCATTCACATCTCTCCCAAGAATGACCTGGTTGTGGTCAACTTGCCAGATTCATTTGGGCCTCCGAACATGATATGGCGGCCTTTCCTATGGAGAAACGGCATAACATCCTTTTTGAAGAATTTCAAGAGAGTGAATACGCCGGGCTGCCCTTTTGTATGGTATGGAGCACAGATCCCAGTCGTAGCGCAGGATCAAGTTGCCTCTTTACATCCCAACAGTGAAATCTATGTGGTCACGTCCCAACATCCAGAAGATTGGCACCAATTCTTGGTGAAGCCTTTGGAATCTGACAACACCGACAACTCTGACGAACAACCAGCTGCACAAGTACTATCGAAAGGCGTGCCTTCCGATTGACTGTGAGGCGTGACGTTCATATGACTGAAGGTTTGTCAACGGGGTACAGCTCTCCTGTCTTCCATATTCAAAGCGTCTTCGGATCGGGGATTTAATTGGGGAAGGAAGTCGGAACCGGCCAAAGCGATGGCACTGGTGTTTTGTTCTTTATGCGCGTCGATTCCGAGGTATGCTTTCTTCATGGCGTGTCCTGTGGGTTACATGGTTTCATGTATGCGGATAGGCCCGGCTTGCCGGGCAGCCCGCGGTACCCCCGCAGGCACGCCTCTGTTTTACAGCAAAGCGGTTGAACCTATCCAGCTTCAGCTATAAGGTCTGGCAAAAACACCCTTACATTGGCGCTTGTCCGTGTATCCCATATGTGCTACATTAGGTCCAGATGGTGGAGGCAGGCAATGAATAAAACAGCCATGGTGCGAGCTAGAGTGGAACCCAAACTGAAGAACCAGGCGGAGAGTGTATTTCGTCGGCTGGGACTGAACGCGACTCAGGCGATCACGATATTCTACAAGCAGGTTGAACTGCGTGACGGACTTCCTTTCGATGTGGTTGTACCTACGCCAACAACCCTGCGCACATTCGCAGCTTCCGAGGCGGGGCGTGATCTCGTGGTCTGCAAAGATGCCGATGACATGTTCGATCAACTCGGCATCTAATGTACACGCCGGTTTACACCAAGCAGTTTGAGAAAGACATCAAACGCTGCCAACGCCGTGGCAAAGACCTTGAAAAATTCAAGCTTTTGGCCCGCACCTTGCTGGCGGAATGCAAGCCCGATGCCCTTCATCGAGACCATAAACTGACAGGCAACTTGATCGGGCGACGTAATTGCCATATCGAATCAGACTGGCTGCTTATTTACCGGATCGAGAGCGATGCCCTCATCTTTGAGCGCACGGGAACCCATTCTGATCTATTCAAAAAATGATCAGGGCACAATAAAGTAAAGATTAGTTGTGTGCGACGCTACGCTGCAATTCCGGATTGAACAAGCCCAGCGGGGGCATATGTATTTTGCTCATGGGGCGGAAGCCGGTACGAGCGCTCAGGACGACTGACCGCTATTCAATATCCAATATTGAATCTTGATATCCCTCCCTCCCATTGTAGGCCAGCCTTGTACGGCTGGCGCAGACCAAATCCCAGCGCCGGGGAGCCCCGGGGATGTAACCCCGGCCTACAAATGCCCCGCGCCAAATATTGGATATTGAATAGTGTCCGCCCCCCCGCATCAGTTCATTGGCACCAATCATGGCGGTGGTATTGCGTCCTTTCAATTTAGCGATAAGCCGCAATCTCATGCCCCGCAGCAAAAATCCTTGGAATTGACTCACCCTGAAATGCGGTCTATCATGAGGATCCAAAGGTAAAAGGCAAACCTGCATAAAGCCAACTTAAAGTAGATAGAATAAAAACTGTTCGCCACCCAAATCCAAGGATACTCATATGCCACTATTCCAGAGAGCAAAGGCAACCCTGAATACGATTGAGCAGACAAACTTCGACACAGAGAAGGCCCTTCAACATCTCATCGAGCAGAATCTCGAAACAGTATTCAACTGTCGGTTTGTTGCAACAGAATTTGTGACAGGCGCGCTGCACGGTGGGCGGATCGACACACTTGCCCTCTCTGAAGACAAGAATCCAGTGATTATTGAGTATAAGAAAGCTGAGTCCTCTGAACTCATCAATCAGAGCCTTTTCTATCTTGCCTGGATTCAGGACCACAGAGGTGATTTTGAGATTGCGGCACAAAAAGCATTGGGGCCCGAGATTGAAGTGGATTGGTCTGACACCCGAGTGATATGCATTGCTCCCAACTTTCGCAAGTATGATTTGCATGCAGTTCAGGTTATGGGCGCTAATCTAGAATTATGGTCATATCGATTGTATAAGAACAATTCGCTGTATCTTGAAGAAGTGTTTCAAAAAAGTATTGGTGCCTCTTCATCAACCTCAGGTGATCCACGACTTACGGCGGGTCAGAAGGCTGCCCTAACCCGCAAAACAGGAACTTATACATTTGATGAACACTTGAGCGGTCGGCCAGAAGCTATTAAACAGATGGCTATTGCTCTCCAAGAATATATGCTTGGTCTTGATCCCTCCATGGAGGAAAGCCCCAAAAAGTTCTACGTTGCTTATAAGATTTCTCAAAATATCATGTGCATGGAGATACAGCAAAAACGTCTCTTACTTTATCTCAAGTTAGATCCTTCAACCACAGATGGATTACCAAAGTCCGCACGGGATGTGCGTGAAATCGGGCATTATGGAACTGGAGATTTGGAATTATCTGTGAAAACTGAAGCAGATTTAGATATTGTCAAAAAACTCTGCGAATTGGCATACCAGAGAGTCGGTGGATAATAAAAAAGGCTAACAAAGGGCTGCAAATCGACGCCGCTGCGCGTCGTCATTGAGTCCTAGCGTTCGCAATAAAAAAAATATGACTTTGCCTGGAGGTAGCCCTGGCCCACATGCCAATATCCCCGCCCCATGGAGACTAATTATTATTCTAGCAGGATTCATCATTACAATCATTCTTGGAACACTAATCCTAAAGACCTTGCGGTACGCCGATGAAGAAAAAGGGAAAACTATTGAAGAATGGTCCATCGAATGGAGCCAGAACCATACAAATTGATACGAACAAGCGGGTCCAGTGTGCCCCTACAAGGTGTCGGGCCCGCTGACCCGTGACGTTCGGCAGGAGATAACAGAAAGGATAATCCCATGATCAAGCCAATCGAATCCCAGAAGGACGATGGAATAGACGACGACACGTCTGAGTACCAATGGTGTCTGCACTGTGAGCGGGCATACAAACGTGGCGAGCATAGGCTGATCGACGGTCTCATGATGTGTCCGTACAAAGGTTGCGATGGAGACACGGTCATGGACGGATGGTCGTGGCCATCCGTCCGAGAGAATCATCCCGACTATCCGGAAGTCCCAGAGAAGGGCAAGACATACCCGCTGTACTCATGACACGGACTGCCGAACCAGAAAGTGGACACGTACGCAAGTAAGCCGCGCCGCTTCGCTCTGCGACTCACTTGCGCCGGTCACTTTCGACGTTGGACGTTCGTATATGAAGATGAAAGAGCGTCTAAAGGAGAAATGATGAATAGTCGTATTGTTTGCCCCGTTGCATTCGGATGTCTGTTTGCCTTGTCGGTGATCTATCCCGTTCTGGCGGAAAACTCGATTTATGTGGACAGCGAATACGGTGCTTTGAAGGAAGTGATTGTGGGTCTGCCCTTCGGGAAATCGCCAGATCTAAATGTTTCTTGGCTGCAGGAAACCCTGAAAGTGCTTCCGCCAGACGAGGCGGAATATGCACTTGCCACCGCCGGTCTGTCCTGGGAAAAGATGATTCACCCCGTCAAGAAAATGAGCGAAACGGAATTGCTTGAGGAAGAAAACCGAGAATTAATCCGAATTCTGGAAAGCCTCGGCGTCAAGGTCTTCCGCCCAAAGCGACTGACGGAAGAGTTCATCGCGCAAAATTACGGAAAGGAAATTCTCGCCAACGGATTCTCACAGGATTTTCCGCGCGACAACATGATCGTAATCGGCAATCAGGCGATTGAATTCAATCTGCGCACAATGCTCCGTCGCGCGGACATCTCCGGGTTCAAGGATATTCTCGCCGCCAAGTTCAAAACAGGCGGCATGCGATGGATTGCCATGCCGCATGCCGAACCGCTGACCCCAACCCTTCCGGACTCGCCAGCACTCGAAGGCGGCGATTTTGTGTTTGTCGGAGACACGATTCTGCTGGGCAACACGCAAAACCCCTCGGTTGGCTCCAACCAAGTCGGTTATGAATGGATCAAGCGGATCGTAGGCGACGAATACAAGTTTATCTGCGTACCCCTTGTCGACAAAATCCTTCATCTCGATTGCGTGCTGTCGATTCCCCGGCATGGTCTCGCAATCGTCTGTGAAGAAGCGTATATCGACGGTCTTCCAGCGTGTATTAAGGGTTGGGACCTGATCAAGGTTCCAATTGCAGACGCCTCCCGTCTCGCGGTAAACGGCTTGCCAGTCGACGAGAAAAACTACATTATGTCCTACAATGACCATGTGCAAAACGATTTTGTCCGTAACGAACTGGAAAAACGTGGGATCACAGTTCACTCGGTATATTTTGGAACACACAACGGTCAGGGCGGATCCATCCGATGCTCCACACAACCGCTTAAGCGAATGCCGGTGCGGCTTCGATAACGCTGGCCGGAGTGTTCGTCGCCACTCCCGCCTGATTTTTAGGGCTCTTGGGTAACCGCTGAAATTGTGGGAAGAAAAAATTAAACAAAAAAACAAACACAATTCCGAACAAATGAGTGCACTAAGCAGTGCCGCCTGTACCAGTCCGGGATCGCCACGAAAACCAGGTATTCCCGCGCCATGGGCGAGTAGGTGATGTTCGTACACCAACCTTCCTTCACGGGGGCGGCTCAGGTGGTGTGGAGGAGGGGGAGGAGGGCCTGGACGGCTTCATCGGGGGCGATGGCGCGCAGGGCCTTTTCGGCCTTGGCGGAGTGACGGGGAATATCGCGGGAGCGAAGCTCGGAGTGTTGCAGGATGCGCAGGGTGCGTCCGAGCGGTCCCGTTCGTTCGGGGTCGGTGATGCCGAAAAGCGCGACGAGGGGGGTGCCGAGCGCGGCAGCGAGATGCATGCCCCCGCTGTCGTTGCAGAGGACACCGGCCGAGAGCGCCAGGACGCCCGCGAGTTCTTCGAGGGTGGTCTGGCCGGCCAGATTCATGCCGTTGGGCGCAGCGGCAGCGGCGACTTGCTGGCACACGGCGTCTTCCGCCTCGGTGCCCAGGGTGATGATCGAGCCGCCGGTTTCAGCCATGAGTTTGGCGGCGGCGAGGGCATAGTGTTCCGTGGGCCACTGCTTGGAGGGGCCGCGGGCGGCGCCGGGGATCAGCGATATCCACGGCCGGGGCAGATCGGCGAGGGTGTCGTGTAGGCGTTCCAGCACGGGCGGGGGGACGGCGAGACTGGGGGGCACGAAGGTGCGGCGGTGAGCGCCGGGAAAAAAGAGGTCCAGATATTCAAAAACCTGATGGATGCGACCGGGGGCGGGGGTGTGGCGGCGGATTTCCGTGAGCATTGATGCCCGGGGAAAATGGCCGGGGAGACCGATTCGATTGGGGATGCGTGCGAGCCAGGGCGGGAGGGCGGAGCGGACGGAATGGGGCAGGACATAGGCGGTCTCGATGGCGAGTGCGCGCAAGTGGTGGGCCAAGGGCTTGAGGCCGACGGTGGAGCGGGGCAGGGTCAGTACGCGGGTGGGTGCGGCGTGCAGGGCCCAGAGGGGCGCCAAGGAGGGGCGAACCAGTAGGGTCAGGTCGGCATCGGGATTTTCCCAGCGGTAGGCCTGGAGGGCGGGCATGGTCAGAATGGCGTCGCCGAGCCAGTTGACGCCGCAAATCAGGACGCGGGGCGGCGGGCGGGGCGGTTGATCGATGGGGGGGGGGGCGGGTACCATGTGTAGCGCACGGCGTAGGGGATTGTTTTACGGGAGCCGGCCTTGACCGGAACAACGAACTGGAGAGAGTGGGGGGTATCGCCGGGGGTGTGGTCGGCACTGGCGGCGATGATCTCATGGGTGTCCCCGCGATAGAGGTGTTCAATCACCGTGATGGTCTGGTCATCGGGGGTTTGGTTGTCGAGGGCGATCTCGAATGATTCTTCGGAGGCGTTGAAGGGGGTGCTGTCAACGAAGGCGGTGCGCAGACGGCGTCCAATGAGACCGGCGGCGGGGCCGAGGTTGAGGGTGGCTTCTTCGCCGGGGGCGAGCGGGGGCAGCCAATCGGAGCCAATCCATTCGAGCGCACGGTCCGCCGCGCCACGCAGTAGGCGCAGTTCGCCCGGGGGCAGCAGAGCGCCGGTGGTATTGCGAAAGACAAGTCGCGTTTCCACCGTCGGGGAGAATTCGGACCCCAGGTGGGCATCGGTGCGGCGATTGCGCTGATAGCGGTCAAAGCGGACGCCGTCATAGATGTGACGGGTTTCGACCGGAATGGAGTCGGCGAAGGCCAGACTGGCCCAGATGGCTCCGTGCGCAGGCAGGGAGAGCGGCTGGAGGAGATCATAGGTGGCGACGGTGGCGCTGGTGGCGACAGCCCGTTCGGGCACCCAGCTTGAGCCGTCGGCTGTGGGCCGTAGGACGGGGGGGCGCTCGGCGCGCGGATCGGAGGCGGCTGGCACCAGCGGGGCAAAGCGGCCTTTGTCGGACAGGGCGAGCCGGATGCGGGCATGGGCAAAGTCGCGGAGGGTGGCATTGGAGATGCAGACCCGGGTGGAGAGGGACATGGCCCGCTTGTCGGCGGTCAGGATGGCTTCGTGGGCGGCCCGCCAGGTGAAGCCGTCTGCGGCGTAATCAAGCTGGACGGCGACCGGCGGGGGGAGGCCGGCGGCGGTTTGCCACAGGAGGGTTGGCATGCGCGAAAGCCATCTCTTGGCCGGGAACTCAATTGCATCCAGGCGGCGGATGTCCGGGATGATGCAGGCCGGTTGGCCTGCCGTTGCCAGGAGTAATGACGGGGTGGCCGAGGAAAAATCGGGCAATGCCGCCAGGCGCCCGGAGAGGGTTTCGGTTCCTTGGCGGGCGGTGATGGGGTGGTCGAAAAATGCGCGGAAGAGCGACTCATTGTCGCGCAGGTCATAGGAAAACCGCTGGGAGAGAATGTCGAGTGTTTCGTCGCGGCCCAGGGGCGTGGCATTGACGGATGCTGGCAGGATGGTGTCGGGGACCGGGCCGACGCGCAGCAGCCCGTCCGCCGCCGGGGGGGGCAGATCATGGGACTCGGCAATTTGTGCGCGGCCGGAATCCTGAATGGTCAAGGCAATCGAGCGCGGATTGGCGGCTAGGGCGGGCAGCGCCAGCAGTAAGCACATGGACAGCAGGATCAATTTCATATCAGGTCTCATTGGGACATGCGCGGAATGCGCTGAGTTTGTTGCAGTAACAAAGCATCGGCCAACACCAGGGCGGCCATGGCTTCGACGATGGGGACCGCGCGCGGCAGGACGCACGGATCATGCCGGCCTTTGGCTTCGAAGATGACGGGGCTGCCATCGAAGGCCACGGTGGGCTGGGGCAATGAAATGGTCGAGACTGGTTTGAAGGCGACGCGGAAGAAAATGGGCTCACCGTTGGAGATACCGCCCTGGATGCCGCCGCCATGGTTGGAGGCGGGGCGGATGCCGCCGTTGGGGTGGGCGGTGAACGGGTCGTTATGTTCGGAGCCTTTCATGAGCGTGGCGCCAAAGCCTTCGCCAATTTCAAAGCCGCGCGTGGCGGGAATGGACAGCATGGCCTGGGCGAGGCGGGCGGTCAATTTGTCAAAGACCGGTTCGCCCCAGCCAGCCGGGACACCCCGGCAAACGCAGGCGACCACACCGCCCAGGGAATCGCCGGTATCCCGGGCGGTTTCGATCGCCTGGATCATATCCGCGGCGATGTCAGGATCGGGACAGCGGACCAGGGTGGCATCCACCTGAGCGCGGGAGAGGGTGGTCAGGTCGGGGCGGGGGGCCGTGATCGTGCCTACCGCTTCGACCCAGGCGACGATCTCGACCGGGCTGAAGGCGGCCAACATTGTTTCGGCCACGGCACCCGCGGCGACCCGCGCAGCGGTTTCGCGGGCGGAGGCCCGCCCGCCGCCGGACCGGGCGCGGAGGCCGTATTTTTCGGCGTAGGTGAAATCGGCATGGGACGGGCGCGGCACGGCTTCCATCTCGGCATAGTCGCCGGGGCGGGTGTCGGCATTGGGGATACTCAGTCCAATCGGGGTGCCGAGTGTTTGTCCGTGTTCGACGCCGGAGAGGATGGTGACGGTATCAGTTTCTTTGCGGGGGGTGTTGAGGGCGGTGGCGCCGGGGCGGCGCCGGTCGAGCTGCGGCTGAATAGCGTCTTCCGTCAGCGGAATACGCGCGGGGCAGCCATCGACCACGCAGCCGATGGCGCGCCCGTGGGATTCGCCAAAAGATGTGACGCGAAACAGGGTTCCGAAGGTACTGGCCATGTCGAAAGTTCTCCTCTTATCTACACTAGGCTGTCCCGCCCCCTCGAGGGAAGTCAATAGTTCAAAAACCGCCAGAAAAACCAAACTGCGAAAATCGCGAAAGGCGCGAAAACGGTTGGGTAACAGCCGAATAGCCGGGTTGCAAATGGTGCAAATTTCACGGATGGATACTGCCCCCCCCCCACCAACCCCCAACCACCAACCACCGACCACCAACCACCCCCCACCGACCACCAACCACCAACCACCCCCCACCAAATTTCATACTGGAGGGGAAGGGCTGGGGAGAGCATAGTATTTCTTGTCAAAGGGAAGGACCAGAGGATGACGGAGCAACGCAAGGAGATCGCAGCGCGGCTGAAGGAGCGGCGCAGTCTAGAGGGTAAGTCCCAGCAGGAGCTGGCCGATGCGCTGGGAGTGACGCTGGCGGAATACC